>NZ_CP075191.1:3987500-4215797 GCF_020510625.1 Ferribacterium limneticum
CCATGCGCCGCCAGGCCGACATCGTTTCGGCGCTGTTCTTTTTCGTCATCGTCGTCAGCCTGTTCCCGCTCGGCATCGGGCCGGAGCCGGACCTGCTGCGCAAGCTGGCACCCGGTGTGCTGTGGGTGGCTGCCCTGTTGGCAACAATGCTGTCACTGCCCCGCCTGTTCGCCGACGACCATCGCGACGGCACGCTGGAACAGCTGGCACTGGCCCCACACCCGCTTGGTCTGGTCGTTACCGGAAAAGTGATCGCTCACTGGCTGGTTTCCGGCCTGCCGCTGGCACTGATCGCCCCGGTGCTCGGCATCCAGTTCGACCTCTCCACCGATGCGCTGATCGTGCTGACCGGCGCCATCCTGCTCGGCACCCCGGCGCTGTCCGGCATCGGCGCCATTGGTGCAGCGCTGACCCTGGGTTTGCGCGGTGGCGGCGTACTGCTCTCGCTACTGGTTCTGCCTTTATATATCCCGGTGCTAATATTCGGCGCTGGCGCAGTGGATGCGACGGTGTCCGGACTCGGGGGAGAAGGACATCTCTCCCTGCTCGCCGCCATTACTTTTGCTTCTGTTGGCTTCGCCCCTTGGGCATCGGCCGCTGCCTTGAAGATCGCCCTCGAATGAAAGATCGCTTCAATCTCTATCGCTTCGCTTCGCCGGCCGTGTTTTACCCACTGGCCGGGGCGATGATTCCCTACTTTGTCGCCGTGTCGATCGTTTTTGGACTGGCTGGCCTGTATCTCGGCATGCTGGTGGCGCCGACCGATTTCCAGCAGGGTGAGGGCTACCGGATCATCTTCATCCACGTCCCGGCGTCGTGGATGTCGATGTTCATTTATCTGATCATGGCCTTCTGGGCCGCCATCGGGCTGGCTTTCAACACCCGACTGTCCGGCATGATGGCGCAAGCGCTGGCGCCGACCGGTGCGCTGATGGCCTTCCTGTCGCTATGGACCGGCGCCCTGTGGGGCAAGCCGATGTGGGGCGCCTGGTGGGTTTGGGATGCGCGCCTGACGTCCGAACTGATCCTGCTTTTCCTGTATATCGGCTACATGGCCTTGACCGCCGCAATCGACGATGCGCGCCGCGCTGACAAGGCCGGCGGCCTGTTGCTGCTGGTCGGCGTGGTCAATATCCCGATCATCTACTTCTCGGTCAAATGGTGGAACACGCTGCATCAAGGCTCCAGCGTCAATCTGGCCAAGTCGTCGATGGCCACCACCATGCTCTGGGGCATGCTGCTCATGGCCATGTGCTTCTGGATGTATTCGATTGCCGTAGCGCTGATGCGCGTGCGGACCATCATGCTCGAACGCGAGCGCAATACCGACTGGGTCAAGGCCGAGCTGGCCGGAGACGAGAAATGATCCACTGGAACAGTTTTGCCGACTTTATCGCCATGGGTGGCTATGGCTTCTACGTCTGGGGCTCGTTCGGCCTCACCGTTTTGATCATGGCGATTGAACCGATCGTCGTCATCCGCAATCGAAAGACCACCATCGCTCGCTTGAAGCGCCAACTGCGCGCCGATGCCCGCGCTGAAAACAGGAACACCGCTGAATGAAATCCCGTCACAAGAAACTCGCCCTGATCGGCGGCGCCCTGGCCATCATCGGCATCATCGCCGCGCTGGTTCTGAATGCCCTGAACAGCAATATCGCGCTCTACATCACCCCCACCGAGGTTGCCGCCGGCAAGGCGCCCAAGGACAAACTGTTCCGCATTGGCGGACTGGTCAAGGAAGGCAGCATCAGCCGCCAGGCCGATGGGGTCACCATCAGCTTCGCGATCACCGATACCGAAAAGGAAATCCCGGTCCATTACAAGGGCATCCTGCCCGACCTGTTCAAGGAAGGCAAAGGCGCGGTCGCCCAAGGCAAATTGACCGCCGAGGGCACCTTCATGGCGACCGAAGTGCTGGCCAAGCACGACGAAAACTACATGCCGCCGGAAGCTGCCAAGGCGGTCGATGATGCCCAGGCCCGCGCTGCCGGCAAGCATGTTTCCCCATCTTCCTCTGGCGACAAGCCGAAAGCGAGCTACTGAGCATGATTCCCGAACTCGGCCATTTCGCCCTGATCCTCGCCGCGCTGGTTGCCCTGATCCTGGGCACCCTGCCGCTGCTCGGCGCCCACAACAACCGCATGACCTGGGTCGCCGTCGCCCGGCCGGCCGCCACGGCGATGGCGCTGCTCGTCACCTTTTCCTTCGCCTGCCTGACGCAAGCCTTCGTGACCAACGATTTCTCCGTGGTCTACGTCGCGCAGCATTCCAATTCGCTGCTACCGCTGCAATATCGCGTCGCCGCTGTCTGGGGTGGCCACGAAGGCTCGCTGCTGCTATGGATGCTGTTCCTGACCTGGTGGGCCTTCGGCGTCGCCATGCTGTCGCGCCAGTTGCCGGAAGCCATGGTCGCCCGCGTTCTTGGTACGCTGGGCCTGGTCGCCTTCGGCTTCCTGCTCTTCATCCTGATCACGTCCAGCCCGTTCGAACGCCTGCTGCCGGGCGCCGCCGAAGGGCGCGACCTCAATCCGCTGCTGCAGGATTTCGGTCTGGTCATTCACCCGCCCCTGCTCTACATGGGCTACGTCGGCTTCTCGGTCGCCTTCGCCTTCGCCATCGCAGCCCTGCTGTCCGGTCAGCTTGACGCCGCCTGGGCCCGCTGGTCACGGCCGTGGACGATGGCCGCCTGGGTCTTCCTGACCCTCGGCATCGCCATGGGCTCATGGTGGGCCTATTACGAACTGGGCTGGGGCGGCTGGTGGTTCTGGGATCCGGTCGAGAACGCCTCGTTCATGCCCTGGCTGGTCGGCACGGCGCTGATCCATTCGCTGGCCGTCACCGAAAAGCGTGGCAGCTTCAAGAACTGGACGGTGCTGCTGGCCATTTCCGCCTTCTCGCTGTCGCTGCTCGGCACCTTCCTCGTCCGTTCCGGCGTCCTGACCTCGGTTCATGCCTTCGCCACCGATCCACGGCGCGGCATCTTCATCCTGATTTTCCTGGTTGCCGTTATCGGCACCTCGCTCGCCCTGTTCGCCTGGCGTGCCCCGAAAGTCGGTCTGGGCGGCCGTTTTGCCCTGGTTTCGCGCGAATCGCTGCTGCTGACCAACAACGTGCTGCTCGTCGTCGCCTGCGCCACCGTGCTGCTCGGTACGCTCTACCCGCTGCTGATCGATGCGCTGGGCGTCGGCAAAATTTCGGTCGGCCCGCCGTATTTCAATGCCGTCTTCGTGCCGGTCATGGCCCCGGTACTGTTCCTGATGGGCGTCGCTCCCTTCGCCCGCTGGAAGGAGGCATCGATCCCTGAGATCACCCGCACCGTGCGCTGGGCGATGATTGCCGCGGCCGTTGTCGCCATCGCGCTGCCGCTGGTTTATGGCCAATGGACTGCACTGACCGCTCTCGGCATCCTGCTCGCCGCCTGGGTCACCTTCACGACGCTGACCGCGTTCGTCGAACGCGTCCAGCACTCGCGGGCCGGCCAGTCTTTCCTGAGTGCCGCATTCAAGCAGCCACGTAGCTTTGTCGGCATGTGCATCGCCCACTTTGGTATCGCGGTATTTGTCGTCGGCGTCACCATGGTTAACAGCTTCCAGGATGAAAAGGACGTCAAGATGGCCGCCGGCGAAACCGTCAGTGTCGCCGGCTACAGCTTCACTTTCAACGGCGTCAAACAGGTCCAGGGCCCGAATTACGTGGCCGCACAGGGCGACTTCGATCTGGCGGTCGACGGCAAATTCAAGCTGAAAATGAACCCGGAAAAACGCAACTATGCCTCGTCCGGTATGCCGATGACCGAGGCCGCCATCGACGCCGGCATCCTGCGCGACGTCTATGTCTCGCTCGGCGAACCGATCGACCGCGACAAGCCGGAAGGCGAGTGGGCGGTGCGCGTTTATTACAAACCCTTTGTCGACTGGATCTGGGGCGGTTGCGTACTGATGGCGCTGGGCGGCTTGCTGGCCATGCTTGACCGCCGCTACCGCGTCAAGGCTCGCGCCTCGTCGGCCACCCAAACCCCGGCTGGAACCCAACACGCATGAACCGTTATTACTGGATCCTCGGCGCTTTCGCCGCGCTCGTCGCCCTGCTTGCCATCGGCCTCAATCTCAACCCGCGTGATGTCCCGTCGCCGCTGGTCGGCAAGCCGGCGCCGGCCTTCAATCTGACCATCCTGGCCACGCCCGACAAGACACTGGCGCCCAAGGACATGCAGGGCAAGGTCTGGCTGCTCAACGTCTGGTCGTCGTGGTGCGTTTCGTGTCGCGCCGAACACCCGGTGCTGGTCGAGTTCTCGAAGAAAGTCGATGTGCCGCTAATCGGCCTCAACTACAAGGAAGTGCGCGGCGACGGTGGCTTCGACATGAGCAAGATGCCGGCCGATGAAGAGAAGAAGCTGGCCTTCCAGCGTGCCAACAAATGGCTGGCCGACCACGGTGATCCGTACAAGCTGACGGTCATGGACCTCGATGGTCGCGTCGGCATCGACTACGGCGTCTACGGCGTGCCGGAAACCTACGTCATCGACAAGGCCGGCGTCATCCGCATGAAGCACACCGGCCCGATTTCGCCGGACGTCCTGGCCAAGAAGATCATGCCGCTGCTCGCCGAGTTGAACAAATGAAGTTTCGTACCCTGATTGTCGTTTTCTTTTTTTCGTCTTTTCTCGGGTCGTCCTTAGCTATTGCCGATTCGGCGACTGAAGCGGCGGTGGCCGCCGACCCGGTCGCCGAAAAACGCCTGCAGAAGCTCTCCGAAGAACTGCGCTGCCTGGTCTGCCAGAACCAGACCATCGCCGACTCCAACGCCGAACTGGCGCAGGATCTGCGCCGCGAAGTCCGCACCATGATCAAGGATGGCAAGACCGACAAGGAAATCGTCGATTTCATGGTCGTCCGCTACGGTGATTTCGTGCTTTACCGCCCGCCAGTCAAGGGCATCACGCTGTTGCTCTGGGGCGGCCCGGTCGCCCTGATGCTGCTCGGCCTGTTCATCCTCGTGCGCTACCTGCGCCGCCGCTCCACCCGTATCAACGCCGAAGACCAGCCGCTGTCGGCTGACGACGCCAGCCGCGCCGATGCGCTGCTCAAGGAAATCGACCAGAAATGACCCAGTTCGCCATCTTTGCCACCCTGTTGATCGTGGTGGTTGCCGCCTTCATTTTGCCGCCGCTGTGGCTCGGCCTGCGCGCCCCCAAGCCGAAAACCGACCGCAAGGAAGCCAATCTCGCCATCTTCCGTGACCAGCTGGCCGAACTTGAGCATGAAAGCACCGAAGGCTCGCTAGCCGCCGCCGATTTCGAGCAGGCCAAGCGCGAACTGCAACGTCGCCTGCTCGAAGAAGTCGAGCCCTCCGCTGCCGATGGCGTGGCTGCCACGCATGGCCCGAGCCGCAAGACGGCTATCGCCATCCTGCTCCTGCTGCCTATCCTTGGTCTGCTCGGCTACGGCATGCTGGGCAATCCGAAAGCCCTGGACCCGACGCAAACCGCTGCTCCGCAGCAGATGACGCCGGAAAAGATCAACGAAATGGTCGCCAGCCTGGCCGCCAAGATGAAAGCCAATCCGGATGACATGCAGGGCTGGTTGATGCTCGCCCGGTCCTACAAATCGCTGGGACGTTACGACGAAGCGGTGGAAGCCTTTGCCAAGGCCGAGAAAGCCATCGACAAGGATCCGGATCAACTGGCCGCCTACGCTGAAACCGTGGCCATGGCCAACGGCAAGGGGCTGAAGGGCAAGCCGGCACAACTGGTCGAAAAAGCCTTGAAGGTCGATCCCAAGCACGGCCACAGCCTGTTCCTGGCCGGCGCCGCCGCGATGGAGTCTGGCGATAACAAGAAGGGCATCGCTTATTGGGAAGCCCTGCTGGAGCAGGTCGAGCCCGGTTCGGAAATCGATCAGATGCTGCGCAGCGGCATCGAAAAGATGAAGGCCGGCAAGTAGGCATCAGGCCGTGGTCGATCTCTCCCGGCGCGGCTTCTTTCGCGGTCGACCGCGCCCCAGAGCCGAAATCCGGCCGCCCTGGGCGCTGCCGGAAGCTGCTTTCATCGACCACTGCACCCGTTGCAACGACTGCCTGAAAGCCTGCCCGACGCAGATTCTCGTCGTCGGCGATGGCGCTTACCCAACCGTTGATTTCAGCCTCGGTGAATGCACGTTTTGTGGCGACTGCGTCACCAGTTGCCAGCCCAAGGCCTTGGCCCGCCTTGAACCGGAACAAGCCGCCTGGGCCTACAAAGCCATGATTGGCGAAGACTGCCTGCCCCGTCAGGGCGTCGAATGCCGGGTCTGCGGCGACTTCTGCGATGACCGCGCCATCCGCTTTCCGCCGCGGCTCGGTGGCAGTCCGCTGCCGGAAATCGATGCCGAAAAATGCACCGGCTGCGGCGCCTGTGTAGCCCCCTGCCCGGTCGTCACCATTAGCGTTCGCTAACGCTCACTGTGCCGGGGAAGATGGAACCAGCGGCGGCGGCGAAAATCCAAGCGCTATCATCTCGGTCTCCAGCTTGATCCGCAAAACCAGCAAGCCCTGCAGGGACTCACGCGCCTTGTCTTCAGCCCAGCTATCATGATGATTGCGCAGGCAGGCTTCGATCTCATGGCGATTCGCCAAGTTGACGCCACAAACAGCCGCATAGCGATGAATCTCGTTATCGAGATCCTTCAATTCACGATCATAATGTTCAAATCCGCTCATAATCCAAGCATACCCCGCAAGGAGCGTCCATGCACTGGTTAACGCTGCCCGAACCACGCAAGAACATCGCCCAGGCCTTTCACGACCTGCCGTCGGCCAAAGCCTGGCTGTCCTCCCAGCCGCAGGCCCAGCCGATGCATATGCTGGCTGCCATCTGCCTGCAGATCGAAGCCATCGAAGGCTCCACGCTGTCGCCCGGGCTGGCGATTGAATTGCTGAACCTGCTGCGCAGTGCGGCAGTTCCGGCGCAAGATGCGATCGAAAGCCGTTACCTGCGCAAGGCGCTACCAATGCCCGAGGACGACGAGCGTTGCTTCGATACGGCCCAGCGCTTGTGGCTCCGCCTCGGCATAGCCTACCTTCGCCTGACGCCGCATTTCGGGCCGGCCGACAAATGCCTGCCGCTGCACCGTGCCGCTTGCGCCTTCCGGATGGCCCAGTACTGTCACTTCCAGGCGGCCCGGGAGATACCCGAAGTCCTTGATCGCCTGCTCTTTGGTGTTCTCGCCCAGGCCGAAAGCAACGGCCTGTTGCGCCAGGCACTGCCCGACCCCGACTTCCGCCATCTGGGCGAGGCAAACATTGCCGGACATCTGGCCTGGGCTTTCATGCTTCGCTTGATCGATCCCTACCGACTATCGGCGGCCCAACTCACCGTCGCCAACCGGGCTATCAGCCGCTGGCGCGAACTGGCCGGCTTCCAGAGCATGCCGGACGACGACCCCAAGGCGCATTCGGTCGATCTCGCACCGCTTTTCGGCGCCCCCTTGCCGGAAGGCGTGCCGCGCTGGCTCGAAGTCCGCAAGGTGGTCCGGAAAATTGAACAGCGCATCGACGCCCTGGTCGCAGGGGAAGCCCCCGAAGCCCTCAAGCTCGGACGAGAGCTGTCCGGCCCGGCCTGCATCCGCTTGCTCCGCCAGCTTGATGCCAGCCTCGATGCGCAATATCCGCAAGCGCCCACAGAAATAGGCGAAATCGAACTCGCCTTTGGCGCGAGCCATGCCTATGCCGTGCTGACCGGCGAACTGCTCGCTCCGGCTGGCGCGCTCGATGCCGGCAGCGCCACGCTGTCCCACCAGCGGGTCGCCATGTTCGGCTTCGACCGCGTTTCAGCCATGCCCACCTCGGTCAAGAAACTGAACGTGCCGAGCGAGAAATGGACGCTGGTCGACGGCAAGGCCCTCCGCGGGCAGGATAGCGAAGGAGCTCGCCGCCTGGCACCTTGCCTGATTGCCACCTCGCACGGCGGGACTCCTCGCCTTGGCGTGATGCTCGGCCTGCAAAGCTTGACCACCGGCGCCTTGGCCGCCAACCTGAAATGGTACGAAGAACAGATCGAAGCCGGGCGACTTGGCCGCGCCGCCCTGCAGGACAAACAGGCCTCGGCTAGCCCGGCCTTTCTCCTGCGGGACGGTACGCATTTCTCGCTGATCGTCCCGTCCACCGCCGGTATCCGCCTGAATATCGGCGTTACCCTTGAAGGAGCGACCGTCAGCCACTTGGTACCGACTGAAGTGCTGGAACGGGGCGTCGATTTCGTCCGCTACGCGGTCAAACGGCAATAAAAAAGGCCCGCCAACTGGCGGGCCTTGCATGCTTTGGCTGGCTGCTGATTTTTAACGACGATCAGCAGCCACAAACCATCACTCGAATTCGATGATGATCTGATCGACCGACAGGCTCTCGCCAGCGGCAGCAGAGATTTTCTTGACCTTGCAGTCCTGGTCGGCCTTGAGGATGTTTTCCATCTTCATGGCTTCGATGACCGCCAGCTTCTCGCCCGCCTTCACTTCCTGACCGACCGTAACCGCCACTTCGCGCAGCAGGCCGGGCATCGGCGACATCAGGAACTTGGAAAGGTCTGGTGCCTGCTTTTCAGGCATCAGGGCCAGCAGTTCAGCAGCACGGGCGCTCATCACCATGAAATCGGCACGGGTACCCCAGTGGAACAGGCTGTAGCGAGTCTTGTGACGCTCGACCTGCAGCGTGAATTCCTCACCGTTGCAAGTGCCGTTGAACAGCGACTCACCCAGCTTCCAGTCGGACAGGATTTCGTACTGCTCGCCCTTGTACTCGACGTGGTAACCGCCGGGAACCGGACGGGCGATCACCATGTGATTCTCGTTGCCATTCGGGTTCAGGCGAACGACGCACCACTTGTCACTAACCAGACGCTCGTGGCCCTGCAACTGACCGGTAATCGAGGCAGAGCGGTCGGTAAAGGCACGATAGACGTAGGCAGCGACCGAGACCAGCAGCGCCGGATCGTCGTGCGGCACCATCGAGGCATCGAAGCCCGTCGGGTAGTGCTTGGGGATGAAGCCGGTATCGAAGATGCCAGAATGGAAAACCGGATGCTGCATCAGCGCGGCCTGGAACGGGATGTTCGAGGAAATGCCGCGAATGACGAAGCCGTTCAGCGCATCGCGCATGCGGGAGATGGCCTGCTCGCGGGTGGCACCATGCACGATCAGCTTGGCGATCATCGAGTCGTAGAACATCGAAATCTCGCCACCATCGTAAACGCCGGTATCGACGCGCACGTGGCCCGGCACTTCCTTCGGCGGCTGGAACTTGACCAGGCGACCGGTGGAGGGCAGGAAGCCGCGGAACGGGTCTTCGGCGTTGATCCGGCATTCCATGGCCCAGCCGTCGATCTTCACGTCGGCCTGGGTCAGCGGCAGCTTTTCGCCGTAGGCAACGCGAATCATCTGCTCGACCAGGTCGAGGCCGGTGATCAGTTCAGTAACCGGGTGTTCCACCTGCAGGCGGGTGTTCATTTCCAGGAAGTAGAACTCCTTGGTCGCACCGGAGACGACGAATTCAACCGTACCGGCCGATTCGTAGTTCACCGCACGGGCCAGGGCCACGGCCTGTTCGCCCATCGCCTTGCGCATCTCGGCATCGACGAAGGGGCTCGGCGCCTCTTCGATCACCTTCTGGTGACGACGCTGGATCGAGCAATCGCGCTCATTCAGGTAAACATAATTGCCGTGCGAGTCGCCCAGCAACTGGATTTCGATGTGGCGCGGCTCGAGAACGTACTTTTCGATGAAGACGCGGTCGTCGCCGAAGGAGTTGCGAGCTTCGTTGACGCAGGACGAGAAACCTTCGTGCGCCTCGGCATCGTTGTAGGCAACGCGCAGGCCCTTGCCGCCGCCGCCGGCGGAGGCCTTGATCATGACCGGATAGCCGATACCCTGGGCGATCTTGACGGCTTCGTCGGGACCGGCGATAGCGTCGTTGTAACCCGGGATGGTATTGACCTTGGCTTCGATGGCCAGCTTCTTGGACTCGATCTTGTCGCCCATCTTGGCGATGGAGTAGTGCTTCGGACCGATGAACTTGATGCCTTCTTCTTCCAGACGACGCGAGAACGCGGCGTTTTCCGACAGGAAGCCGTAGCCCGGATGGACGGCCTGAGCACCGGTCTGCTTGCAGGCAGCGATGATCTTGTCGGCAACCAGATAGGACTCTTTCGAGGCAGCCGGACCGATGCAGACGGCTTCGTCGGCCATGTCGACAAACAAGGCGTCCTTGTCGGCTTCGGAATAGACGGCGACGGTCTTGATGCCCATCTTGCGGGCGGTCTTGATGACGCGGCAGGCAATTTCGCCGCGGTTTGCGATCAGAATTTTAGTAAACATGTATGACCCTCAATTCGGAGTGGCTAAGCAATTTGGGGCGCGCAGGGCGAGGCGGCGACGCTGGCTGCGACGAGACAGTACGCCAGTACGGCGAAGAGCAGACGAGGAAGCCAACGAAGTCATGCGCGATGCCAAATTGGTTAGAGAGGAATGTTGCCGTGCTTGCGCCAGGGGTTGTCGAGTTTCTTGTCGCGCAGCATGGCCAGCGAACGGGCGATGCGCTTGCGGGTGGCATGCGGCATGATGACGTCGTCGATGAAGCCACGCGCACCAGCCACGAACGGATTGGCGAACTTTTCCTTGTACTCGGCTTCACGCTCGGCCAGCTTGGCAACATCGCTCTTTTCCTCGCGGAAAATGATTTCGACGGCGCCCTTCGGACCCATAACGGCAATTTCAGCCGACGGCCAGGCCAGATTGACGTCACCGCGCAGGTGCTTGGAGGACATCACGTCATAGGCGCCACCGTAAGCCTTGCGGGTGATGATGGTGACCTTCGGCACGGTACATTCGGCGTAGGCGTAGAGCAGCTTAGCGCCGTGCTTGATGATGCCGCCGTATTCCTGCGTCGTACCCGGCATGAAGCCCGGCACGTCGACGAAGGTCACGACCGGAATATTGAAGGCATCGCAGAAACGAACGAAACGGGCCGCCTTGATCGAGGACTTGATGTCCAGGCAGCCGGCCAGCACCAGCGGCTGATTGGCGACGATACCAACCGGGTGACCATCCATGCGACCGAAACCGATGATGATGTTCTTGGCGTAGTCAGCCTGCAGTTCGAAAAAGTCGTTGTCATCGACGACCTTGACCAGCAATTCCTTCATGTCGTACGCCTTGTTGGCGCTGTCCGGCACGAGGGTGTCGAGCGAATAATCCATGCGATCAACCGGGTCGTTGGTCGGGGTGACCGGCGGCTTTTCCTTGTTGTTCGAAGGCACGAAGTTCATGAAGCGACGCAGCATGGACAGGGCTTCGACATCATTCTCGAAGGCCAGGTCTGCAACGCCGGACTTGGTCGTGTGGGTCACGGCGCCGCCCAGTTCCTCGGCGGTCACGTCCTCGTGGGTCACGGTCTTGACGACTTCCGGACCGGTCACGAACATGTAGGAAGAATCCTTGACCATGAAGATGAAGTCAGTCATCGACGGCGAGTAAACCGCACCACCGGCGCAGGGGCCCATGATCATCGAGATCTGCGGCACGACGCCGGAGGCCATCACGTTGCGCTGGAACACGTCGGCATAACCACCCAGGGAGGCAACGCCTTCCTGGATACGGGCGCCGCCCGAGTCGTTGAGGCCGATCACCGGGGCGCCGACCTTCATTGCCTGATCCATAACCTTGCAGATCTTCTCGGCATGAGTTTCGGACAGCGAGCCGCCGAAGACGGTGAAATCCTGCGAGAAGACAAAGACCAGACGGCCGTTGATAGTGCCGTAGCCGACCACAACGCCGTCACCGGGGGTCTTTTCGGCCTGATCCATGCCGAAATCGACGCAACGGTGTTCCTTGAACATGTCCCATTCCTCGAAGGAATCCGGGTCGAGCAACAGCTCAAGACGTTCGCGGGCGGTCAGTTTGCCCTTCTTGTGCTGGCTGTCGATACGCTTCTGGCCACCGCCGAGGCGGGCCATTTCGCGCTTTTTTTCCAGCTGACGGATGATGTCGTGCATAAAAAACTCCCTAAGTGGATCAGGTAATTTGAACTCAGTGTTTCAGATAGTCGAGCAGCGTATACGCGGCGGCAGCCGGGGTCGTATTGCCCTGTTCAACGGATAGGGTCAGTGCCGGCAGATTGGCCTGCACACGTGGATGTTGGCGGAAATGCTGGCGCAGCCCGGAATCGATCAGTTGCCACATCCAGCTCAAGGACTGGTGCTGGCGCTTGGCCTGGAATTCACCGGTTGGCTTCAAAGCCGACTGGTACTTCTCGACCTGATCCCAGAACTCGGCGATGCCTTCCTTGTGCAAGGCCGAAAGCGCAATCACCGGCGGCGCCCAGTTCGGCGACGCTGGCCGCAACATGTGCAGCGCGTTGCGCCATTGAGCACGAACGACGGCGGTCGCCTGACGATCAATATCGGCCTTGTTGATCACCACCATGTCGGCGATCTCGACGATACCCTTCTTGATCGCCTGCAAGTCATCACCGGCATTTGGCAATTGCAGCAGGCAGAACATGTCGACCATGCCAGCCACCGTCGTTTCCGACTGGCCAACACCGACGGTCTCGATAATGATCACGTCGAAACCGGCCGCTTCGCAAAGCAGCATGGCCTCGCGGGTCTTTTCTGCGACACCGCCGAGCGAACCGGCCGACGGGCTGGGGCGGATGAAGGCTTCCTCGCGCTGGCAAAGCTGCTCCATGCGCGTCTTGTCGCCGAGGATGGAACCGCCGGACACCGACGAGGAAGGATCGACGGCGAGCACAGCCAGTTTCTTGCCCTGCTCGATCAGCCAGACGCCAAGCGCCTCGATGAAGGTCGACTTTCCCGCCCCCGGCACACCGGAAATACCGATCCGGACCGCATTACCGGTCTTTGGCAACAGCGCGTTCAGCACCTGCTGGGCGCGCTGCTGGTGATCGGCACGGGTCGATTCGATCAGCGTGATCGCCTTGGCGAGCGCGCGCCGCTGACCGGCCAGCACGCTCTCGACGAGCGTCTGATCAGCCAACGAAAGCAGATGCGCCGACACCGGAGCCTCGCTCAGATTCATTCGTGAATCAGCCGCGTGCCTTGCGGATTTCTTCCATCACGCGCTTGGCCGAATCCTCGATCCGCGTACCCGGCCCGAAGATAGCCTTGGCACCCGCGTTGTAGAGGTAATCGTAGTCCTGGGCCGGAATCACTCCACCGGCAAAGACGATGATGTCGTCAGCGCCTTGCGCCAGCAAGGACTTGACCAGCTCCGGCAGCAGGGTCTTATGACCGGCAGCCAGCGAGGAAACGCCGATCGCGTGAACGTCGTTTTCGATGGCCTGACGCGCGGCTTCTTCCGGGGTCTGGAACAGCGGACCCATGTCGATGTCGAAGCCGAGGTCAGCAAAAGCAGTCGCTACCACTTTGGCGCCACGGTCATGGCCGTCCTGGCCGAGTTTGGCGATCATGATGCGCGGACGACGACCTTCTTCTTCAGCGAATTTGGCGATATCGGCCTTGATGGATTCCCAGCTTTCCTGACCTTCCACGACACCTCCGTAAACACCCGAAATGGTCTGGTTGTTGGCGCGGAAACGACCGAAGATCTTTTCCAGCGCATCGGATACTTCACCGACCGTGGCACGCAGACGCATGGCCTTGACGGTCAGGTCGAGCAGGTTACCTTCGCCGGTTTCGGCGGCCTTGGTCAGTGCTTCCAGGGCAGCATTGACGGCGGCAGTGTCGCGTGTCGCGCGAATCTGCTTGAGACGGGCAACCTGAGAATCACGGACCGCGTGGTTGTCGATATCGAGGATGTCGATGGCGTCTTCCTTGGCCAGCTTGTACTTGTTGACGCCGACGATGACGTCCTTGCCCGAGTCGATGCGCGCCTGCTTGTCGGCCGCACAGGTTTCGACCTGCATCTTGGCCCAGCCGGATTCGACGGCCTTAGTCATGCCGCCCATCGCCTCGATTTCCTGGATGATGCCCCAAGCCTTGTCGGCCATGTCCTGGGTCAGCTTTTCCATCATGTAGGAACCGGCCCACGGATCGACGACGTTGGTGATGTGGGTTTCTTCCTGGATGATCAACTGGGTGTTGCGGGCGATGCGCGACGAAAACTCGGTCGGCAGCGCGATGGCTTCGTCCAGCGCATTGGTGTGCAGCGACTGGGTGCCGCCAAAGACGGCCGCCATCGCTTCGATGGTGGTGCGCACGACATTGTTGTACGGATCCTGCTCAGTCAGCGACCAGCCCGAAGTCTGGCTGTGCGTGCGCAGCATCTTGGACTTCGGGCTCTTGGCGTTGAAGCCGGTCATGATGCGGTCCCACAGCAGGCGGCCGGCGCGCATCTTGGCGATTTCGAGGTAGAAGTTCATGCCCACCGCCCAGAAGAAGGACAGACGGCCAGCGAAGGTGTCGACGTCCATGCCAGAAGCGACGCCGGTGCGCACATATTCCATGCCGTCGGCCAGCGTGAAGGCCAACTCAATCGCCTGATTGGCGCCGGCTTCCTGGATGTGATAACCGGAAATCGAGATCGAGTTGAACTTCGGCATGTGCTGCGCGGTGTAGCCGAAAATGTCGGCAATGATCTTCATCGACGGCTTGGGCGGATAGATGTAGGTATTCCGCACCATGAATTCTTTGAGAATGTCGTTCTGGATGGTGCCGGACAGTTTGTCCTGCGACACGCCCTGCTCTTCGGCAGCAACGATGTAGCCGGCGAGAATCGGCAGCACGGCACCGTTCATCGTCATCGAGACGGAAATTTTGTCGAGCGGAATGCTGTCGAAGAGGATCTTCATGTCCTCGACGGAATCAATCGCCACGCCGGCCTTGCCGACGTCACCGGTCACCCGGGCGTTATCGGAGTCGTAACCGCGGTGCGTCGCCAGGTCGAAAGCGACGGAAACGCCCTGACCACCGGCGGCCAGGGCCTTGCGGTAGAAGGCGTTGGAAGCCTCGGCAGTAGAGAAGCCAGCGTACTGACGAATGGTCCACGGCTTAACCGCATACATGGTCGGTTGCGGGCCGCGCAGGTAGGGTGCGAAGCCGGGCAGGGTGTCGGCAAACTCGAGACCGGCGACATCTGCCTTCGTATAGAGCGCCTTGACGGCAAGACCTTCCGGGGTGTTCCAGACCAGGTTATTGACGTCGCCGCCGGGAGATTGCTTGGCGGCTGCCTTTTCCCAGGCATCCAGGTTATTGGAATCAAAGAACTTTTCAGACATGACACACCCCTCGCTGATTCGATTTTTTCGGGCTTATGATGCAGAATTCAAAATTCTACGCTTTTGGGCCCAGCTTGACATACCAAGCCCCACATAATACTGTATCCATAATTATGGAAGCAAGTCAGCAAAGCACTGACTCTGCCCGCCGAGACCACACCAAGATAATGAATCGTATCGCTCCCACCGCGCTTTACCAGGAAGTCGCCGAACGACTGCGCCAACGCATCTTCGCCCACGAACTAACTCCTGGCACCTGGATCGACGAGCAAAAACTCGCCGAGCAGTACGGTATTTCGCGCACACCGTTGCGCGAGGCGCTCAAGGTGCTCGCCTCTGAAGGACTGGTTGAGCTTAGGCCACGCCGCGGCTGTTACGTTACCGAGATTTCCCGACAGGATCTGGACGATATCTTCCCGCTGATGGCCATGCTGGAAGGGCGCTGCGCCGCCGAAGCGGTCAAGAACACCAAGCCGGCCGACATCTCGGCGCTCAAGGAAATCCACGAACGGCTGGAGTCCGCAGCACGTGATGGGCGCATTGACGCATTCTTCGAGGCCAACCAGGAATTCCACAAGAAGATTCAGGAACTCTCCGGCAACCGCTGGCTGCTCTCGGTGATCCAGGATCTACGCAAGGTGTTGAAGCTGTCGCGCCTGCACTCCTTGTCGCTGGAAGGCCGCCTGCAGCAATCGCTGGATGAGCACCGCCTGATCATGGCGGCGCTATCGGCCAGCGATGCCACTCGCGCCGAGAAGCTGATGCATGACCATCTGCTTTCCGGACGCGAAGCGCTCGCCAAGATGGATGCGAAAGCCCCCAAGGCAGCCTGACTGCGCCAATCAGCGCATCTGTTTTTCGATATTGGCAAACAGGCTGTCGTAAATCGCCACAAGCGCGTCGCGGTCGGTACTCCCCTTGATCCATTTACGGGAATGCGCAATCTTCGCCGCCTGCTGTTCCATGTCGCTGAGGGAGGTGATATTGACTTCCTCGCCATGCAGAATGGCCGTCACGTCCGCTCGCGCCCGCTGAGCGGTAGCAACAAGGCGCATCGACGACTCCATTGAGTGGGCACCACTCCCGATCGTGCTGGCCAATTCGCAAACACGATTGGCCGATGTCGCCGAATTGGCCAGCTCACTGCTGAATTCGCCTGCTGTCAGGCGCGCACCGGAGACTGCTTGTTGCAGATCACCGATCTGGATAGTGGCTTTTTGCATCGAGGTGCTGATCGCCGAGATTGCGGCAGCAATTTCTTCGGCCGAACGCTGCGCCTGATCCGCCAGTTTGCGTACTTCGTCGGCCACCACCGCAAAACCCCGCCCGGCTTCACCGGCCCGTGCCGCCTCGATGGCGGCATTCAGGGCGAGCAGATTGGTCTGTTTCGCGACACCTTCGATTCGGCCGGTCAGCAAGTGAATCGCTGCGGCCTTGGCATTAAGGTCATCGAGCGCGCTGACACCAGCTTCTGCCGCCTGCTGCGCCCCACCCAGCGCATCCGACATCCGCTGGGCAGCATTCGACATCGCGGAGGCTGAGTCCCCAAAGTCTCCGGCCAGTTGCTGCGATACTTTCGAATTGCCGCCGACTTCGATCAAAGCTTTATCGACGTGTTCGATGGCCATCGACAATCCCCGCTCGGAACGCAGGAATATCCTTGAGAGTAGGGCCTCTCGGGCAATCGTCTCCTGCGCCTCCTCGAGATGATCGAGCAGGACCTGCATTTGCTCGAGAACCGTACTGAAGGTGCCATGCAAACCAGGTCTCTGCAGCCGCCGCCAACCCCTCCCCGTCGATGAAGCTTGCATCGCCCCGAGAATTTCGCGAAAGGCTGTTTCAGTCTGGTCCAGCGCCGAGTTGAGATTAACCCGGATCGCCTCCAGCGTTGGATCAGCCATGGCATGCGGCAAACGGGCCACCAGATGGCCTTTGCTGACCTGAGTCAGGAGTGCTTCAAGCTTCACGAGCTCGGCCGCCGAAGTCGTATTCGGCCAGAAAAGCAGCACCAGGGCGACAAAAAGACAGGCCGCTGCAGCCCATGGGGAAACGAAGCCTACACCCAAGGCCAGCAACAGCAAAGTTGCCAGAGTGAGCCGCGCTTTAGAGCGAGAAGACGAGTTCTTCATAACTCACTCCTGATTGATTCATGATATCGAGCAAGACATTGGTTCCGGCTTCGATCGCCGAGCGCGCCCCGGCTGAGCGCTCCGCCGCCAGCATCGCCCGATAAACCGGCTCTATCTTGCGTACGGCCTCCGCTTTGGGACAACGCCGGACAGAGGTATAGCCGACGATGTTCCCGGCCGAATCCAGATCCGGCGTGATGTGGGTAAACACCCAGTAAAAACCGCCATCCTTCGACATGTTTTTCACGTAACCAAAGAATTCGCTGCCCGATTGGATCGTGTCCCACGCAAGCTTGAAAGCAGACCGAGGCATGTCCGGGTGGCGAATGATGTTGTGCTGAGAGCCCAGCAACTCATCTTCGGAATAGCCCGAGAATTCGATAAAAATCGGATTGCCGTAAGTGATTATTCCCTTGGCGTTGGTCTTGGAGACGATAAAGTCATCTTCGCGCATCTTGCGCTCAACGCTGGTCGGTTCAATTGCTCTTTTCATCAGCTCCTCCAAATATTCCTCAAATTTACTACAAATGGAATTTCATTGAAGGCACTAGAAATATTTAGTCCGATAAAAAACCCCCGGCAGCTTTCACTGCCGGGGGTTTTTATTCTGCTTGCGCAGGATTAGTGACTGCTGGCCGATTCAGCACCGTAACCCGTCTGGGCCCGGACATACTGATCTTCAAAAGCCTCGATTTCCTTGCCGGCGCGAACGCTGGTATCAGTCTTCGAGAAGATGTATGCGAGCAGGAAGGCAATCGGCATCGCGAACAGCGCTGGCTGGGTGTAGGGGAACAGTGCTGCCTTGTTACCCAGCACGTCGACCCACACCGACTTCGAGAAGAGCACGAAGAGCACGGCGGAAACCAGACCACCGTAGCCGCCGAACAGTGCGCCACGAGTCGTCAGGCCCTTCCAGTACATGGAAAGGATCAGCACCGGGAAGTTGGCAGCAGCAGCCACACCAAAGGCCAGGCCGACCATGAAAGCGATGTTCTGCTTCTCGAACAGAATGCCGAGCACGATGGCGACGGCGCCGAGACAGATGGTGGCGATCTTGGAAACGCGGATTTCAGCCGCCTCAGAGGCCGTCCCCTTCTTGATGACTCGGGCGTACAGGTCATGCGAGATCGCCGAGGCACCAGCCAAAGCCAGACCGGAAACCACGGCCAGGATCGTCGCGAAAGCCACAGCCGCCAGGAAGCCGAGCAGCATGTTGCCGCCAACCGCTTTGGCCAGGTGCATGGCAACCATGTTGCCGCCACCGATCATCTTGGCGCCCAGCGTACCGCCTTCGAAGAACTCCGGATTCTGACCAACGATCAGGATGCCACACAGGCCCATGATGAAGATCACGTTGAAGAAATAGGCGACGAAACCGGAGGCGTAAAGCACCGACTTGCGGGCTTCCTTGGCATCGGTCACGGTGAAGAAACGCATCAGGATGTGCGGCAGGCCAGCCGTACCGAACATCAGGCCGAGGCCAAGCGAGATGGCGGTCACCGGATCGGCCAGCAGGCTGCCCGGGTACATAAGCTTGGGACCAAGCTTATGGACGGCCGTTGCCTTTTCGAGCAAGGTCTGGAACGAGAAGCCAAACTGCCCGAAGGCCAGGAACATGACCAGCGTACCGCCAGCCAGCAGCATGCAGGCCTTGATGATCTGCACCCAGGTGGTAGCAACCATGCCGCCGAAAGTCACGTAAACCATCATCAGGATGCCAACGGCGAAGATCGCGACGTTGTATTCCAGACCGAACAGCAGCTTGATCAGCTGGCCCGCACCGACCATCTGGGCGATCAGGTAGAAGCAGACCACGGTCAGCGAAGAGATCGCTGCCATGGTGCGCACCTTGCCTTGATCCAGGCGGTAGGCGGTGATGTCGGAGAAGGTGAACTTGCCCAGATTGCGCAGGCGTTCGGCCATCAGGAAGAGAATGATCGGCCAGCCAGCGAAGAAGGCCAGCATGTAGATGTAGCCGTCATAGCCCTGGCCATAGACCATGGCGGTCAGACCGAGCAGCGTGGCGGCGGACATGTAGTCGCCGGCAATCGCCAGGCCGTTCTGGAAACCGGTGATGCCACCGCCGGCGGTGTAGAAGTCAGCGGTCGACTTGGTGCGGCTGGCTGCCCAATAGGTAATGCCCATCGTCATCGTGACGAAGATGCAGAACATGATGATGGCGTGCCAGTTGGTCGCCTGTTGTTCGGTCTGACCTTCGAGCGGGCCGCCGGCAAAAGCCAGGGCGGCAACGGCGAAGAGAGCGAGGCCGGAAGCGAGTTGAGTCAGGCGGCGCATTATTTGTTCTCCTTCCAGGCTTCCTTGACGATTTGCTGCGTCAAGGCGTCGAATTCTGTATTGGCGCGGCGAACGTAAACTGCCGTCAGCACCCAGAAGAAAATGAACATGAAGAGCTCAACGGCCACACCGACCGTCAGCATCGAACCCTCGCTCAACGGCTGTCCAAGCGAGGCGGGGTTAAACGCCACCACCATCACGAAGCCGTAAAACATGGTCAAAACAATGAATGCCAACGTCCAGGCAAAACGACCCCGTCGAGCGACGAGTTCCTGGAACTTCGGGTTGGCCCGCATCCGCTCATACATCGCGCTGCTCATGGCTGATCCTCCCTAATTAATAATTACCGTAAAAACCGGCGGCTGTATTATATCTTATAGAAGACACAGCCGGCGCTGGCGTGGCACCCTCTTATAATTCTCTGTTTTGTGCTGGCAGGACATCGAATGACGACAGTCGACCTTTTGCTTCAGGGTGAAATCGCCACCCTGACGCTGAACAATCCGGAAAAACTCAACGCAATTAATCTATCCATGTGGCAGCAACTCGCTGACAACATGGCCAAGCTCAGCTCTGATCGAAGCATTCGCTGTGTCGTCATTCGCGGTGCCGGCAACGATGCCTTCGCCGCCGGTGGTGATCTGGAAGAGTTTGTCACCGACCGAGCCACGCTTGATCAGGCGCTGCACTATCACGGACAGGTAGCCGCTGCGCTGAACGCCATCGCCGATTGCCCCCACCCGACCGTGGCGCTGATTCACGGCGCCTGCATCGGTGGCGGCCTGGAAATCGCCGGTGTCTGTGACCTGCGCATCGCCGGAGAAAGCGCCAAATTCGGCGCGCCGATCAACAAACTCGGCTTTTCGATGTACCCCGGCGAAATGGAAGGCCTGCTGCGCCTGGCCGGGCCGGCCGTGATCAAGGAAATCCTGCTCGAAGGACGCATCCTGAGCGCTCGCGAGGCCTATGAAAAAGGCTTGCTGACCCGTATCGTCAAGGATGAGCAGGTCGAGGATGAAGCCTATGCCAGCGCCCGCCGCATCTGTTCCGGCGCTCCACTGGTCGCCGGTTGGCACAAGCAATGGATACGCCGCTTGCTGAACGGCCAACCGCTGAGCGATGAAGAAAAAGCGGCCTCTTTCGCCTTTCTGGAAACCGAAGACTACAAGGAAGGTCTTGCCGCCTTCCTCGCCAAGCGCAAGCCGGTGTTCAAGGCGCGCTGAACAGCCCCCACATCATCTTGCCGGCCAAAGCCAGCAAGATGGCGGCAAAGACACGCTTAAGCGTCTTGACGGGCAACTGGTGGGTCAAACGGGCACCGATCGGCGCAGTCAGCATGCTGACTGCCGCCACCCCGACCACTGCCGGCAGATAGACGAAACCCAGACTGCCAGAAGGCAGCCCGGCCGCCGACCAGCCGTTCCAGATGTAACCAAGCGCCCCGCCCAGCGCAATCGGGAAACCAATGGCAGCCGAGGTGCCAATGGCATTTTGAACCTTGACATTGCACCAGGTCATGAAAGGCACCGACAGCACCCCGCCGCCGATCGCCACCAGGCAGGAGATGAAGCCGATCCCGGCACCCACCAAGCCGGTACCAAAGGCGCCCGGCAATTCACGATGCGGATGCGGCTTGAGGTTGATGATCATCTGCACGGACACGTAACATATAAACACCGTAAAGATCAGCGCCAGCGCCTTGGTCGGCACCAGGCTGGCCACGTGCGTGCCGATCAAAGTGCCGGCGATGATGCCCGGCGTAATTCGGGCCACAATCGGCCAAAGCACGGCGCCGTGTGCATGGTGAGTACGAACACTGGAAATTGACGTAAAGAAAATGGTCGCCATTGAAGTACCAAGCGCCAAATGCATGACCTCGCCAGAGGGGAAGGCCTGGGCCGTAAAGAGCATGACCAGCACCGGCACCATCAGCGAACCGCCGCCAATTCCCAGCAGGCCGGCAAAAAAGCCGGCAAAGGCGCCCAGGGCGAGATACGCCAGCCACCAGATCGTCATCGCAACCCCATCAATTGCTTGGTAATAAAAGCCCATTCTGCGGCACTGACCGGCATGATCGACAAGCGGTTGCCACGGGCAAGGAGGCGCATATTAGCAAGTTCTGGATGGGCCCGCAGTTCAGGCAGCGGGAGATACCGCGTCTTCTCGATGAAACGTAGATCGCGCAGCATCCAGCGTGGATTGTCGGTAGTCGATTTCGGATCGAAATAGTGGCTGGCCGGAGAAAACTGTGTTTCGTCCGGATACGGCGCCGAGCAGACCTCGCCAATTCCGGCAATGCCCGGCGCGGCGCAACCGGAATGATAGAAGAAGGCGAGATCGCCGATCTGCATCGCATCGCGCATGAAATTGCGTGCCTGATAGTTCCGGACGCCAAACCACGGAACGCTGCCCTGCGTTGCCAGATCGTCGATCGATATCTCGTCCGGTTCCGACTTCATCAGCCAGTATTGCATTTTCAATTCCTGAAAATGGAAACGGGTGGCAGATTGCTCTGCCACCCGTTGGATTTGGTCCCCGCGAGTGCCGTCAGGCCGGCATCCTGAACCTGGGTTCAGAGTGGCTGCTTTCCCCCCGTATCAGGCACACTCGACAAAGAGCGCGCACAACAACGGTTTCAATGGTCCGCAACCGATGCCAATTAGCATTGGTTCAAGGAATATATGGCCTTAACAAACACCGCAGGGAACACTTGGCGGGCTACGCCGGCAACGCTTTGATCAGAGATCCAGTTGTTGCTGAGGCGCCAGCACGGCATCCAACCGTGCTCCCATGTCACCGATTCTACGCTTCGTTTCGGAAGTATCAACCGCTTCCGAAAACTCTTTTTGCGCAGCGCCGGCATCTCCGGAAAGGTGCTCATGGGCAATATTCAGCGCGGCCATCACGGCCACCCGCTCGGCGATAGTATTCTTGGTGCGCTGGGCAATGTCGCGCATCTTGTTGTCGACCAGATCGACCGCCGACAACAGGGCATCGCGCTCTTCAGGAGTGCAGGCGACGCGGTATTCGCGCCCCATGATCTTGACGTCGAGGAAATTCGGTTCGCCACTCATCTCAGGCATCCTCGGGAATCTTGTCCATCAGGCCTTCCAGACGCTCACGAGCCACCGTCATCGTCTGGCGAAGATGCAGCCTTTCAGCCTCGGCCGCGACCATCTGGTTTCTCAAAACCTCATTCTCGGCCCGCAACTGGTGTACCAGTGCAACGACCTGTTCGATTTTGGCTTCGAGCGTTTCGAGTTCGACATTCATGGCGCGAACTATAGAGGGGAAAACGCCGCTCGGTCAAGGACTAAGCCTTTATTCTCAAAGTGGTTTATAGAAATTTTCCGACACTTTGCTGATGCACCGCAGCATTGATGCATGTAGAATGCGCCCCGTCTCAGGTGCTGCGCACGGATTCTCCAAGCGCAGTTAAACGGGAAAGCGGTGCGTCTCAAACTAGACCATTCCGCTGCTGCCCCCGCAACGGTAAGCAAGTGCGGGCGCGTCATCAAGCCACTGGGTTTCAACCTGGGAAGGCGACGCGTCAAGACTTGCGAGCCCGGATACCGGCCTGGAACACCCATTGGAAGTGCCACGGGGTGGTGGTGCCTGTTCCCTGATCAGACCTTTCCCCATGCACTTTCTTGCCAATATTGCTCCGGCATGCGGGGACGCCTGCCGGGAAAGGAAAGTCCATGCAATCCCAATCCTGTATGAAGCCGCTCGCGGCAATTATTTCCCTTTTGTTCATTGTCGACGCCAATGCGGCTGAACGCCTCGCGGCACTCGACCCAGTCGTTGTCACGGCTTCCCGACAGGAAATGAAAGCCTCGGAAGTTCTGTCGGATATCACGGTCCTCGAACGCGAGGATTTGGAGCGGGCCGGACAATCGACCCTGGAAGAGGTGCTGGCCCGGCAACCGGGAATCGAATTCATGTCGAACGGTAGCAATGGTGCGACGACCAGCCTGTACTTCCGCGGCACCAACAGCAAGCATGTCCTGTTGCTGATCGACGGCATGCGTGTCGGCTCGGTCACGGCTGGCGATGTCAGCTGGTCGCGCCTTCCGCTGGCTCAGGTCGAGCGTGTGGAAATTGTTCGTGGCCCGGCCTCGTCGCTTTACGGCGCCGATGCGCTCGGTGGAGTGGTCCAGGTATTCACCCGGCAGAGCGAAGGTCCCGCCCGCTTCTTTGGCGAGGCTGGCGCAGGAAGCTACGATACCTATTCCACTTCCGGCGGTGTCAGCGGCAGCCAGGATGGCTGGCGCTATGCGCTGAATGCCAGCACCTATCGGACACGGGGTTTCAACTCCAAGCTGCGCACGACCGGCAAGGACAACGATCGGGACGGTTTCGAAAACAACAGTGTCTCCGGCCGTATCGCCTATGAGTTTGCCAAGGGCCATGAGGCAGGTGCCCAGGTGTTTTACAGCGACGGCGAAAGCAAATACGACGCAGGCAAGGACGACCGCAATCAGCTCACAGTTTCCAGCTTCAACACCTTCCTGCGCAACCGGATCACCCAGCAGTGGACGAGCACACTAACCGTCGGCCAAAGCGTGGACGACTCCCGCAATACAGGGACCTATAACACCAGTTACAAGACCGAGCAGACGCAGTATGCCTGGCAGAACGATGTGAAGACCGGGATCGGCACCTTCCTGCTCGGCGCCGAGCGACTCGACCAGACGGTCAGCGCGACGACAGCCTATCAACTCACCTCACGCACCAACGACTCTGCCCAGATTGGCTGGCTGGGCAACTACCAGGCCCACCGCCTGCAATTGAATGCCCGCTACGACGACAACTCGCAGTTCGGCGACAAGGCAACCGGCTCGGCGGCCTACGGCTACAAGTTCGACAAGAATTGGCGGGCCAATGTCAGCTATGGCACGGCCTTCCGGGCG
Source organism: Ferribacterium limneticum (assembly GCF_020510625.1). Taxonomy (NCBI): domain Bacteria; kingdom Pseudomonadati; phylum Pseudomonadota; class Betaproteobacteria; order Rhodocyclales; family Azonexaceae; genus Ferribacterium; species Ferribacterium limneticum. The sequence goes on from NZ_CP075191.1 coordinate 4,012,062, forward strand.
CCTTCTTTCAACGATCTGTACTGGCCTTTCGCCGATTACGGCGCCTGGGGAACCTATCAGGGCAACCCCAATCTCCAGCCGGAATTCGCGCACAATCGTGAAGCCGTGCTGCACTACGACAATGGCCAACACCGCGTATCGGTCACCTGGTTCCTGAACCGGGTACAGAACCTCATTGCCAGTTCAGGCGGCTTCAATGCAATGCCGGTCAACGTCGGCAACGCCCGCCTGGAAGGCATCGGCATCAACTATGCCGGCCGCGTCGGCTCCTTCATCCTCGAAGCCAACTACAATCACCAAGATCCGCGCAATACCGACACTGACAAACTGCTCGCCCGCCGGGCCCGCAATTTTGGATCGGTCGCCGTCGGCCAGGCCATCGGCCCCTGGGATTGGCGCATGGAATACCAGGCCAGCGGCTACCGCTTCGACGAGGCGCTGAACAATGTAAAACTGGACGGCTATGCCCTGCTCAACCTCTATGGCGCGTATCGTTTCACGCGTGACTGGTCTGTTTTCGCCCGCATCAACAACCTGTTCGACCGCGACTATGTCCTGGCCGACGGCTTTGCGACGCCGGGCGTGAACGCGTTTATCGGTATTCGCTACGCCCCGAAATAATCCACCATGCCCACTCGCCAGCGCGCCTTCCTGATCCTCACCAGCCTCTGCCTGTTGGCCGTGGCGAGTTTCGGCTTGGCGTTGACGGTGGGCAGTTTCAAGGTTTCCTATGGCGAAGTGCTGGCAGCGCTGCTCGGCCACGAAGGCGGCGGCGGTGACGTGGTTCTGCAGCTTCGCCTGCCGCGCGCCATTGCCGGCTTTGCCTGCGGCGGACTGCTGGCGCTGGCCGGCGCACTGATGCAGGTGTTGCTCCGTAATCCACTGGCCGATCCTTACGTGCTGGGCATTTCCGGCGGCGCCGGGGTGGGGGCGATGTTTGCCATCCTGATCGGCCTGCCGGTGCTCGGCATCGATGGCCTGGCTTTCCTTGGAGCGCTGGGGGCGATGTTCATCGTTTTCGGGCTGGCCCATGGCGATGGCAGCTGGACCCAGACCCGCCTGCTGTTGACCGGCGTCATCGTTGCTGCCGGTTGCGGTGCGCTGGTCGCTCTGATGCTGGCCATCGCCGAGGAACACAAGCTGCGCGGCATGCTGTTCTGGCTGATGGGCGACCTCGGGCAGAGCACCCAGTGGTGGCCGGCCTTGCTGGCGCTGGTCGTGGCTTTGGCCGCGGCCATGCCCTTCGCCCGCGAACTGAATCTGCTGTCGCGCGGCATGATGCAGGCGCAGGCACTGGGCGTTGCGGTTGGCCGGCTGCGTTATGCCATTTATCTGCTGGCTTCGCTGGCTACAGCGGGGTCGGTGACCACCGCCGGCTCAATCGGCTTTGTCGGGCTGGTCGTACCGCATCTGGTGCGACTGGCTACCGGCAACGACCAGCGGCTGTTGCTCCCAGCCTCGGTGCTGGCCGGCGGTTCGCTGTTGGTGCTGGCCGATACGCTGGCCCGGACACTGATCGCACCGCAGCAACTGCCAGTCGGCGTGCTGACGGCATTGATCGGCGTGCCAGTTTTCCTTTTCCTGTTGTCGAGGCAGCCGAAATGAGCCGCCCGCTGCTCGAAGCCCGTCAGCTGCGCGTCGAAATCGGCGACAAGACAGTGGTCGACCGCCTGGATCTTGCCGTCACGACTGGCGAGCGGGTAGCCATCCTCGGCCGCAATGGCGCCGGTAAATCGACCCTGCTGTCCACACTGGCCGGCCTGCGCAAAGCAGCCGGCGGCGCCGTGTTGCTCGACGGCGAGGATGCCGCGCTGATGCCGCCACGTCAGGCCGCCTTGCAACGTGCCTGGCTGGGACAGTTCCAGAACGATCCCTTTGGCTCGACCGTGCTGGAAACTGCGCTGACCGGCCGCCATCCGCACCTTGGCCGCTGGGATTGGGAATCGACCCGCGACGCGGAACTGGCGCGTGGTGCGCTGAAAGCGGTGGGGCTGGATGGCATGGAAACCCGGCAGATTCACACCCTCTCCGGCGGCGAACGCCAGCGGCTGGCCATCGCCACGCTACTGACACAGGCCGCACCGCTCTACCTGCTCGACGAGCCGCTATCGCATCTCGACCTCAACCACCAGATGGCCGTGCTTGAACTGTTCGCTGGCACGGCCCGCGACTGCGGCGCCGGCGTCATCATGGTGCTGCACGACCCGGCCCTGGCCCACCGCTTCTGTGACCGGGCGCTACTCGTTTTCGGCGACGGCCGCACCGAGATTGCGCCGGTCGACGACATCCTGACGGCCGAAACGCTGTCCGACCTTTACGGCTATGGCCTGCGACAAATCGAAGACCGCGGCCATCGCTGCTTTATTCCGGAATAGACAATGAGCATCACGCACGAAGAACGCATGCAGAAAAAGAAGGCCGTCATCGACAGCAAGATCGAGGCGGCACAAGAGGAACGCGGCGTGCTGGTGATCAACACCGGCAACGGCAAGGGCAAGTCGAGCGCGGCTTTCGGCGTCGTCGCCCGCGCCCTTGGCCACGGCCTGAAGGTTGGCGTCGTGCAGTTCGTCAAAGGCCGCTCGGATACGGGTGAGGAAGCCTTCTTCCGCCAGCAGGCCAACGTGCAATGGCATGTCGGCGGCGAGGGCTTCACCTGGGAAACCCAGGACAAGGACCGCGACGCCAAGGCCGCGCAGGCCGCCTGGGACATCGCCTGCGGTCATTTGAGCGATCCAGCCATCGGCCTCGTCGTCCTCGACGAAATGACCTACGCCTTCAAGTATGGCTGGCTGGATCTCGACACCGTCATCGCCAAGCTGCTCTCCCGCCCCCGGATGCAGCACGTGATCATCACCGGCCGCGCCGCCCCGCAGGCCCTGCGCGATGCCGCCGATACGGTCAGCGACATCGGCATGGAGAAACACGCCTTCCAGAGCGGCATCAAGGCCATGCCGGGATTGGAGTTCTGAACATAGCCAACGTCATAGTTATTCATTAGAATCAAATTTTTTCGGGTGCCCGCGCTTGTTTTGCAAGCAAGGGTGAAACGGGAAGCCGGTGACCTCGCAAACGCGACCATTCCGGCGCAGCCCCCGCTGCTGTAAGCCTGACGACTCCGCATCCGCCACTGTGTTCGCACGGGAAGGCGCGGGGAAGGACGATGGCGAGCCAGAAGACCGGCCCGAAAAATTCGTAGCACCATTCCCCGGGGTGACGGGAAGGCTCGTGTCGATCTGCCGCTTTTTTTGCATGCCGGCAATCCCGCCCAAACTCCCCCCGCCTTGGTGCCTGTTTTTTGTGCAGTCGTCGGGAGGTTCGCATGCACATCATGGAAGGTTTCCTGCCGGTCGAGCATGCGCTCGGCTGGACTGTCGCGTCGGCGCCATTTGTCGCCCTCGGCATTCGTTCGGTCCGTCGCCAGCTGCGCGAGCAGCCGGAACAGCGCATGCTGCTCGGCGTCGCCGCTGCTTTTTCCTTCGTCCTTTCCGCGCTCAAGCTGCCCTCGGTCACCGGCAGTTGCTCGCATCCGACCGGCGTCGGCCTCGGCACCCTGCTCTTCGGGCCGCTGGCCATGGTGCCGGTCGGTCTCGTCGTGCTGCTCTTCCAGGCCTTGCTGCTCGCCCACGGCGGGCTGACCACGCTCGGCGCCAACCTGTTTTCGATGGCCATCGTCGGCCCCTGCGCGGCCTATGGTGTTTTCCGCCTGGCCCGTGGCCTGGGGTTATCCCTCACCGCCGCCGTTTTTGCCGCCGCCTGCCTGGGTGACCTGGCCACCTACCTGACGACCAGCCTGCAGCTGGCCTGGGCTTTCCCCGACCCGTCCGGCGGCTTCACCGCCTCGCTGCTCAAGTTCGGCGCCATCTTCGCCGTCACCCAGTTGCCGCTGGCGATCAGCGAAGGCCTGCTCACCGTGCTGGTGGTCAATGCCCTGACCCGCTTCAATGCCGAGGAACTGCGCCACCTGCCGCTGTTCGCGGGGCGCGGAGCACGGCCATGAAGAAGCAGAACTGGCTGCTGATCGCCGCCGTCGTGTTGCTCACCGCCCTGCCGCTTTGGCTGGTGCCACACCTCGGCATCGGTACGGCCGCTGGACCGGATGGTCAGCCCGCAGCAACCTTTGGCGGGGCCGATGCGCAGGCGCAGCAGGCCATCGTGCAGATCGCCCCGAACTACCAGCCATGGTTCGCCCCGCTGCTCGAACCGGCCAGCGGCGAAATCGCCTCGCTGCTTTTCGCGCTGCAGGCGGCCCTCGGTGCCGGGGTGATCGGCTACTGGCTGGGTTCGGTCGTGACCCGCGAACGGCTGCTCAAGGAGGCCGAACGCCGGGCCGCCGAGGCCGGCAAGGATCACCGTGCTGATTGAGCAGGCCGCCTACGGCAACCGCTGGCGCCGCGTCAGCCCTGCCGCCAAGGGCGCCTTCGCACTGGCCGGACTGATCGCCGCCTTCGCCGCGCCGACGCCGCAGGCCGCTGCCAGTGTGGCTGCCCTGCTGGCCGGCGTCGCCTGCCTGGGTGCTGGCGTGGCACCCGGCCTCTACCTGCGTGTCGCCGCGCCAGCCACCGGCTTTCTCGCCCTCTCCGCCCTGTCGCTGCTCGTCAGCCTCGATAGCAACCTGAGCTGGCGCTGGGCGCCGGAAGCCTGGCCGCAGGTGGCGACGCTCAGTAGCCGCTCGCTGGCCGCCCTCGCCGCCCTGCTCGGTCTGGTGCTGACCACGCCACTGCCCGACCTGCTCGGCCTGCTCCGCCGTCTGCGCTGCCCGGATGTCCTGCTCGACCTGATGGTGCTGTGCTACCGCATGCTGTTCGTCTTCTCGGCCGCTCTGCACGACACCGCGACGGCCCAGCACGCCCGCCTCGGCTACGCGTCGACGCGGCTGGCCTGGCGTTCGATCGGCCGGCTCGCCGCTAACCTCGCTGTCCAGATCTGGCAGCGGGCACACGCCTTGCACCAGGCGGCACAAGCTCGCAATGGCGACGGGGCGCTACGTTTTCTCAGCCCGGTTTTCGCCCACGCCCGGCGCGACACCCTGCTGGCCGCCCTGGCCGGTGGGCTGCTGATCGTTGCCGCAAGGTTGTTGGCATGACGCTGCTGCTCGAAGCCAGCGCCTTGCGCCATGTCTACGCCGACGGCAGCATCGGTCTGGACGACTGCTCGCTGGCCATCCGCAGCGGCAGCCGCAACGCCCTGCTCGGCCGCAACGGGTCCGGCAAGACCACCTTGCTGCAGCACTTCAACGCCCTGCTGCGACCGACCGGTGGCCAGGTGCGCTTTGCCGGCCTGCCGGTCGACTACGGGCGCAGCGGCTTGAACGCGCTGCGCCGACGGGTCGGGCTGGTATTCCAGAATCCCGACCGCCAGTTGTTCTCGGCCAGCGTGGTCGAGGATGTCTCTTTCGGCCCGCTCAACCTCGGGCTGGACGAGACCACGGTGCGCCAGCGCGTTGGGGCGGCGCTGGCCGCCGTCGGCATGAGCGATCTGGCCGACAAGCCGGTGCATCACCTCAGTTTCGGCCAGAAAAAGCGGGTGTGCATCGCCGGCGTACTGGCCATGCAGCCCGACGTGCTGCTGCTCGACGAACCGATGGCCGGGCTCGACGCCACCATGCAGATCGAACTGCAGGCTCTGCTCGACAGCCTGACAGCGCGCGGCATCACCATCGTGCTATCGACCCACGACGTCGATTTCGCCTATCGCTGGGCCGACGACATCCACTTGTTCGCGGCCGGCCGCTGCCTGGCTTCGTTCGCCGCCGGCGACCTGCCGCAACACGCACTGCCACTACGCGCCGCCGGCCAGCCACTCCCGGCTGTGCTCGAACTCCACCGGGCGCTGGCTGCGCACGGGCTGGGCGACCAGCCTCCGCCGCGCAGCCTGGACGCCCTGCTCACCCATCTCACCGCCAAGGACGCCCGATGAATTTTGGCCACTTTTTCACTTTCCCTGTAACAGCTACCTGCCATGGCCACTAAACCGCAACCCGGCACCGTCTGGTTCGTCGGCGCCGGCCCCGGCGACCCGGACCTGATCACCGTCAAGGGCCGCAAGCTGCTCGAACAAGCCGGTGCTGTGCTCTTCGCCGGCTCGCTGGTCGATCAGGCGGCAACGCTGTACGCGCCGGCCGGCTGCGAAATTCGCGACTCCAAGGACATGACGCTGGAAGAGATGACCGACTGGCTGATTGCCGCTGCCAACCGGCATGAAACGGTGATCCGCCTGCAGACCGGCGACCCCGGCCTCTACGGCGCGCTGATCGAAATGACGCGGCCGCTGACCGCCGCCGGCATCGCCTGGGCAGTGGTGCCGGGTGTTTCCTCGGCCATGGCCTCGATGGCCGCGGCCGGCGAAACCCTGACCCTGCCGGAAGTGACGCAGACCGTGATCCTGACCCGCGTCGCCGGCCGCACGCCGATGCCGCCGGGCGAGGAACTCGAAGCCCTGGCCGCCCACAAGACGACGCTGTGCGTCTACCTGTCGATCACGCTGCTGCACAAGGTGCAGGAGGCGCTGCTCGCCGCCGGCTGGGACGAGGATGCACCGATTCTCGTGGTGCAGAAAGCCAGCTGGCCGGGCGAGGAAAAGATCGTGCGCGGCACGATCAAGGACATCAAGCGCAAGTGCCAGGACGAAAAGATCGCCAGCCAGGCCATGATCGTCGCCAGCCCGACCCTGGGCGCCGCCGACTGGCCGGACCTGATCCGCTCCAAGCTCTACGACCCCACCTTTGGCCATCGCTTCCGCAAGGCGAGCCCCCAGGAGAATGCCGCATGAACGCCACCACCATCCTGCTCGTCGGCCACGGCTCGCGCGGCCGCGAGGGAAACAAGGAAACGATCCATTTCGCTGCCCAATGGCGCGAACGCCGCCCCGACTGGCGCATCGAGGTCTGCTTCATCGAGCACGCCGAGGTGCTGCTTGCCGAAGGGCTGGATCGCGCCGCGCAGGGCGCCGGCAAGGTGCTTGTCATCCCCTTCATTCTCAACGCCGCCGGCCATGTGAAGATGGAGTTGCCGGCCGCCATCGCGGCAGCGCGCGAACGCCACCCGGCCGTCGACTTCGCCGTCACCCGTCACCTCGGCATGGGGCGCGACATCTTTGCCGTGCTGCAAAGCCAGCTCGACCGCCTGATGAAGCAACTGGCCATGCCCGACCCGCAAACCACCGGCGTCATCCTGCTCGGCCGCGGTTCCTCCGATGCCGGCGCCAACGGCGAACTGGCCAAGATGGCGCGCTGGCTGTTCGAGGAAAACGACCATGAACTGGTCGACCTGGCCTTCACCGGCGTCACCTGGCCGCGCCTGGAAAGCGCCGTCCAGCGTCAGGTTCGGCTGGGCATGATGCAGGTCGCCATCGTGCCGGTCTATCTCTTCACCGGGGTGCTGATCGAGCGCATCCAGGAACAGGTGGCCCGCCTGAGACTGCAATACCCGCAGGTCACCTTCGCGCTGGGTACGCACTTCGGTTTCGACCCCGGCATCTTCACGCTGCTCGACGACAAGGTCGGGAACGACGAGCTGCCGGAAGGGCGAATGCTCGAATGCGACGGCTGCAAGTACCGCGCGGAGGCCGAGGAAGGCCATCTGCACGACCACAGCCACACCGCCACCGGCGGCTGCGGCCATCACCACGAACACGCAATGGCCAACCCCCACGGCTGCGCCCACCAACACGACTGATTTGCGAGAAACCCCATGACCTTCAGCACCGCCGCCAACACCGTTACCGAACAGCTGACCGAAGCCGGCCGCGCCATCGAGCACGACTCCTTCGCCATCATCGACGCCGAAGCCGGCCCGCACGGCTACACCGCCGAGCAATGGCCGCTGGTTCGCCGGATGATCCACGCCAACGCCGATTTCGAGTTCAACGGCCTGACCGCCTTCCACCCGGATGCCATGCAGGCTGGCTTCCAGGCTGTCCTGAAGGGCAACACGCCCATCGTCGCCGATGTCGAGATGATCTGCGTCGGCCTCTCCAAGCCGCGCCTCACCCACTTCGGCCTGAGCACCCACCACTATATTTCCGATGCCGACGTGATTGAGGCCGCCAAGGCCGCCAACAGCACGCGCGCCGTGCAGGCCATGCGCAAGGCGCACCGGCTGGGCAAGCTGGAAGGCGCCATCGTCGGCATCGGCAACGCGCCGACCGCGCTGATCGAACTGGTCCGCCTGATCCGCGAAGAAGGCGTCCGCCCGGCGCTGGTCATCGGCATGCCGGTCGGCTTCGTTTCCGCCGCCGAATCGAAGGATCTGCTGATGACCGTGAACGAAGTGCCGTGGGTCGCCATCCAGGGCCGCAAGGGCGGCTCGACGCTGGTTGTCGCGGCGATCCACGCCATGCTCTCACTGGCTGAAGTCGAGCAGAAGAAACAGGCGGCATGAGCGAAGAAAATCTGGCCAAGGTTCGCAAGGGCGACGCCAGGCGCCAGCGCGGCAACCGTACCGGCTTCACCACCGGCGCTTGCTCGGCAGCGGCGGCACGCGCCGCCACGCTCGGCCTGCTGCTCAGCGAGGTGCCGGAGAGCGTGCTCAGCCGGCTGCCCAACGGCCAGGAAGTGAGCTTTGCCGTCATCGACGGCAGCGTAGAGGAAAGTGCCGGCCTGGCCCATGCCGCCATCGTCAAGGATGCCGGCGACGACCCGGATGCGACGCACGGCGCCCACCTGACCGCCGACGTACGCCTGTTGCCGCACCGCGCCGGTGAAGTCGTGCTCAAGGGCGGCCCCGGTGTCGGCATCGTCACCAAGCCCGGCCTCGGGCTGGAAGTCGGCGGCCCGGCCATCAACCCGGTGCCGCGCCGCAACATCATCGACAACGTGCGCGCCGTGGCCGGCGAACTGCTCGATCACGATGGTCTGGAAGTCACCATCTCCGTGCCCGGCGGCGACGAAATGGCCAAGAAGACGCTGAATGCCCGGCTCGGCATCCTCGGCGGCATTTCCATTCTCGGTACCACCGGCATCGTCCGCCCCTATTCGACCGCCGCCTTCCGCGCCAGCGTCGTGCAGGCGGTCGATGTGGCGTTTAATCAGGGGCGGCAGCACCTCGTCTTCACCACCGGCGGGCGCACCGAGAAGTTCGCCATGCGCCAGTTGCCGGCGCTGGACGAATCCTGCTTCGTGCAGATGGGCGACTTCGTCAAGGCAGCCTTCAGCAGCGCCATCAAGCGCGGCGTTCCGGAGATCACCGTCGGCGCCATGGTCGGCAAGCTGACCAAGATGTGCCAGGGCCTGGCCGTCACCCACGCCTGGAAGGCCGAGGTGGACCGCGACATCCTGGCCGATTCCGCCCGCGAAGTCGGTGCCCCGGCCGACCTGATCGAGGAAATCCGCGCTGCCGAAACCGCCCGTTTCGCCGCCGAACGGCTGGCTGCACTCGGCCTGGCCGAAGCCTTCCATCGCCAGCTGGCGATCAAGGCCATCCGCAGCCTGACCACCCACTACCCCGGTGACTATCGCCTGACCGTGCTGGTCTGCGATTTTGAAGGCCGGTTCATTTGCCGCGTAGAACAAGATGAAGCCCAATAATTCCTGCACCCTCCTCGGCATTCTCGACGACGGCTGGGCCGGCCTGTCCGATACCGCCCGCCAGCGGCTGGCGGCGGCCGACCTGGTGATCGGCGCCGGCCGCACGCTCGACCTGGTTCGCCCTTACCTTGCCACCGGCGCTCAATTGCGCGACATGGACGGCCAGCTTGGCCAGGTGCCGGGCTGGATTGCGGCAGCACGCGCCGCCGGCCACCGCGTCGTCGCGCTCGCCACCGGCGACCCGCTGTGCCACGGCATCGCCTCGTGGCTGACCGGCAAGCTGGGGCCGGATGGTTTTGAGATCCTGCCGGCGGTGTCGACGCTGCAACTGGCCTTCGCCCGCTTCAAGACGGCCTGGCAGGACATCAAGATCGCCACCTGCCACACCGCCGATGCCGGCGAATGGTCTGTCGGCGCGCCGCCCTCCCACGGCCTGTACAAGCTGATGCGCAGCATTGCCCGGCATCCCCGCGTGGCGCTGTTCACCGGCCCGGAGAACACCCCGGCCCGGCTGGCCCGGGCCCTGATCCTGGCCGGCTACGCGCAGGAAGCCCGGCTGTCGGTCGCCTGCCGCCTGTTACTGGCGGATGAAGCCATCTACCGCGACCTCAGCCTGGCCGAGGCGGCCGAGATGGATTTCCCGCAGCCCAATGTCGTGCTGGTCGAACGCACGGCAACGGCCGTCCCCGCCTTCGGGCTGGAGGATGGCGAGTACATCCAGCGCTCGCCCCGCAGTGACCAATCAGGAGGGCTGATCACCAAGCAGGAGGCGCGCGCCCTGTCGCTGGCCAAGCTGCGCCTGAAGCCGGATGCGCTGGTCTGGGACATCGGCGCCGGTTCCGGCTCGGTCGGCCTGGAAGCAGCCCGCCTGGCGCCGGAGGGCCATGTCTGGGCCATCGAAAAGAATGCCGGCGACGCCGAAAACGCCCGCGCCAACGCGGCCCGTTTCCAGGTCGGCAATTACACGTTGGTCGAAGGCAAGGCGCCGCAGCACCTCGACGGCTGGCCGGATCCGGACGCCGTGTTCATCGGCGGCTCGGGCGGCGAACTGGGCGAGTTGATCCGCCTGATCCTCAGCCGCCTGAAGCCCGGCGGCCGGCTGGTCATGAATTTCGTGACGCTGGAAAACCTGGCCACCGCCACTGCCGCGCTGAAGGAAAGCGGCGCGAGCTGGGACGTGGTGCAACTGCAGGCCAGCCGCAGCCAGCCAATTCTCGATATGCACCGGATGGCGGCCCAGAACCCCGTCTGGATCGTCACCGCAAGCAAGGAAAACCTATGACTGAAAAAAAACACTACGGAAAACTGATCGGCGCCTCGCTCGGCCCCGGCGACCCCGACCTGATCACCCGCCGCGCTTGGGCCGCCCTGCAATCCGGCGCCCGCTGGCTGTACCCGGTCAAGAAGGCCGAGGAGTCGTCCTACGCGCTGTCCATTGTCGAGCGCGGCGGCATCCCGGTGCCGGCCGATGCGGTCGAACTAGTCTTCCCGATGACGCGCGACGCCGACATCCTGGCCAAGGCCTGGGTGCGTGCTGCTGAGCAAACGCTAGCCTTGCTCGCCGAAGGGCGCGACCTGGTTTTCCTGGTCGAAGGCGACGCCTCGACCTTCGCCACCTTCGGCCACCTCGCCCGCGTCGTGCGCGAACTGGTGACGGCGCAGGGGCAAACACTCGAAGTCGAGACCATCCCCGGCGTGTCGTCGTTCGCTGCCGCCGCCGCAGCTTCCGGCGTCACCCTGGCCGAGGAGGACGAAACCTTCGCCATCATCCCGGCCGCCTACGGCGTTGAGGTGATCGACCACCTGCTTGATGAGTTTGACACCCTGGCCCTGCTCAAGGTCAAGCCGCTGGTCGATGAAGTCGTCGAACTGCTGGAAAAGCGCGAGCTGCTGGCAACCTCGGTGTTCATCGAGAAAGTCGGCTCACCGGACGAGCGCATCGTGCGCGATGTGGCCAGCCTAAAGGGCGAAAAAGTTAACTACCTGTCGCTCATGCTGGTCCAGAACCCCAAACGCGTACGCGGCGAACTGCGCCGCGGCTGCCGGAAAAGACAGTCGCTAGCAGCTAGTCACTAGTTGTTAGGGAGGCGCTGATTAATTCGTCATTTCCGAATAAATCAGCGTTTCCTTAGCGAAGTCAAAACCGTGCCTACCGACTAACAACTAATAACCGACTACTACCAACTCAATGAAAATCGCCGTCGTCTCGATTACCAAACATGGCATCGCGCTGGCCGGCAAGGTCGTCGCCGCCTTGCCGGGAGCACAGCTGTTCTGTCCCGAAAAATTCCGTGCCGAGGGTGAGGCTGCGGCGCCCGGCGCGGTGCATTGCTACGAAGGCAAGGTCGGCGACCAGGTGCCGGCGCTGTTCGCCGCCTTCGACGGCATTGTCTGCATCGTCTCGCTCGGTGCCGTCGTCCGCCTGATCGCCCCCCACCTGAAAAACAAGGAAACCGATCCGGCCGTGGTCGTCATCGACGAAGCCGGCAAGTTCGTCATCCCCATGCTCTCCGGCCACCTCGGCGGCGCCAACCAGCTGGCTGGCCATCTCGCCACGGCGCTCGGTGCGCAAGCCGTGCTGACCACCGCCTCGGACGCCCGCGCCACCATCGCCGTCGACCTGCTCGGCCGCGAACTGGGCTGGACTTTCGAGGCCAGCCACGACGAAATCGTCCGCTGCAGCGCCGCGATGGTGAATGACGAGCCGGTCGCGCTGGTGCAGGAAGCCGGCAGTACCGACTGGTGGGCCAACCACGCCAACGGGCGCCAAGGCCCGTTGCCCGCCAACGTGACGCAATTCGAAAAACTGGAAGACGTACCGCTCGACCGCTTCACTGCCGTGCTGTGGATCAGCCGACGGGAGATGCCGGCCGATATCGCCGCCCTACTGGCTGGACGGTGGGTTGTTTATCGTCCCAAACCGTAAATAAGCATGCCGCACGCCAACTACCACGAGATCCCCCCTCCCCCCTCGAGAGCGCCGAGCAGCGCAGAGCGGCCGGGGGCAGTCGGTTCGCAATGTCTGAGCCGCAGGCGAGTTTTGCGAAGCGCCCGGCTGCTTGAGCAGCGCAGGGGACCGGGCCAGCGGCCCGGCGCGAACGCGGGGGTCGCCTTTCTTTGCTTCCTTTCTTTGGCGAAGCAAAGAAAGGGAGACGCCGCTCAACGGCGGAAAACAGCGGTTGAACCCGCAAGGCTGCCAGCATGAGGCGCAAGCCAGAAATGCCCATTGCCCTCGGCCTGGGCTGCGACCGCGGCACCCCGGCCACCACCATCGCCCGGTGCATCGCCGAGGCACTGGCCCTGGCCAAGGCCAGGCTGGCCGATGTGCGGGCTGTCGCCTCCATCGACCTCAAGGCTGACGAAATCGGGCTCGCCGAAGTCGCCCAAGCCAACGGCTGGCACATCCGCTTCTACCCCGCTACCGAGTTGGCAACGGTGGAGGTGCCGAACCCCTCCGCAACCGTCCGCAAATACACCGGCACGCCGTCCGTCTCCGAAGCGGCGGCGATTCTCGTCGCCGGCGCCGACCAGACCCATTTGATCATCGAAAAATACAAGCTGCGCGGCCAGGACGGCCGCAATGCCACCGTCTCCATTGCAAGGATTCCCCAATGAATACCCCTGAAAACAGCACCGCCCAAACCGGCAAGATCATGCTCGTCGGCCTCGGCCCGGGCAGCAACGACCACCTGACCGCCCGCGCCCGGGCGGCGATTGCCGAGGCCGATACCATCATCGGCTACGTCACCTACATCCGCCTGGTCGCCGATCTGGTGGCCGGCAAGGAGGTGATCAAGAAGTCGATGACCGAGGAGCTCGACCGCGCCATCGAGGCGCTGGACCGAGCCCGCCAGGGCAAGAAGGTGGCACTGATTTCATCCGGCGATGCCGGCGTGTACGGCATGGCCGGGCCGACCTTCGAGGTGCTGTTCCAGGCCGGGTGGACGCCCGACTCGGACATCGAGGTCGAAATCGTGCCCGGTGCTTCGGCGCTGAACACCTGCGCCGCGCTGGTCGGCGCACCGCTGACCCATGATTTCTGCGCCATTTCGCTGTCCGACCTGCTGACACCGTGGCCGACCATCGCCCGCCGCCTCGACGCCGTGGCCTACGCCGATTTCGTCGTCGCGTTGTACAACCCGAAGAGCGGCCGCCGCACCCAGCAGATCGTCGAGGCCCAGCGCCTCTTCCTGCGCCACCGCGATCCGCAGACGCCGGTCGCCATCGTCAAGTCCGGCTATCGCCCCAAGCAGCGCATCGAATTCACCACCCTGGACAAGATGGCCGAAGCTGACATCGGCATGCTGTCGACGGTGCTGATCGGCAATTCCAACACCTTCATCAAGCACGGCCTGATGGTCACGCCGCGCGGCTACGCCAACAAGTACGCGGTAGAGGATGGCGAACGCAACACGCATGCCGGCGAACAAGCCGGCCGTTCGCTGTCCACCGGCCTCAACGGCTGGATGGCGGCCATCCAGCAGAGCGGCAGGAGCGCCGCCGAACTGGCCGCCGAATACCGCCTGCCGGAGGATTACATCGCCGCCGTGCTGCAGACCGAACTGCCGCCGGAAGGCGAGGAGGCCACGGCCGAAAACGGCTGATTTTTTCACCCTTGCCAGCGTCCGGCCTGGCAAGGCTCAGGCAATACCGCCGGACACCCGCAACAGGTGCTTACAGCCTCAAGGGCTGTGGGTGAAACGGGAACGGGGTGCGCGACCCACGCGGTCGCAATGCCCCGGCTGCCCCCGCAACGGTAAGCGAGTGCGGACGCGCCATCAGGCCACTGGGAGATTGATCCCTGCCGCATTGGAATGAAACACGAAGACGAACCGAAGGCAGTGCGATTGCACGACGAGGTGAAGTCGACAAAGTGTCATTTCGATGCGGCAGGGATCGCCCGGGAAGGCGACGCGTCAAGACTTGCCAGCCCGGAGACCGGCCTGTCGCGTCGTACTGCCCGCTTGACGGAGCAGTGTTTTCAAACTGACTGTCTGCGGGGATGCGGATGGCAGCGATCCTGGGCACCGTGTGCGCAGGGCGCAGCGATCCGTGGCAGGCAGTCGTGACTGGAGCAGTCCATGCGACACCCACATTTCACCTTTTGGCAGCATTCGTTTCTTACCCTCACCCTGACGGTTGGCGGTCTCGCCCACGCCGCCGGCATGCCAACCCTGCAGGAAGTCACCGTCAGCAGCGGCCAGCACGACCTGACCGGTGTTGCCGACTCGGCCACCGAAGGCACAGTCACCGCCAGACAGCTCACCAACCGGCCGCTGCTGCGCCCAGCCGAAGCGCTGGAAACCGTGCCCGGCATGATCGTCACCCAGCACTCCGGTGACGGCAAGGCCAACCAGTATTTCCTGCGCGGCTTCAATCTCGACCACGGCAGCGACTTCGCCAGTCACGTCATGGGCATGCCAGTCAATATGGCCAGCCACGCCCACGGCCAGGGTTACATGGACCTCAATTTCCTGATTCCCGAGCTGATCGGCAGCATCCAGTACCGCAAGGGCGTCTATGCGGCCGAGGATGGCGATTTCGCCACCACCGGCTCAGCGCGCATCGACTACCTGCGCAGGCTCGACCAGAGCTTCGTCGAACTCGGCATGGGCCAGCACAATTTCCGCCGCCTGCTCGCCGCCGGCGGACACAGCCTGGGCGACCTCAATCTGGTCGGCGCCATCGAGGTCGGCGGCTACGACGGCCCCTGGGAACAACCGCAGAATCTCGAAAAACACAACGCCGTGCTGCGCCTGACCTCGGGCACCGCAGCCAACGGCTTCGCCCTGACTGGCATGGTCTACAAAGCCGACTGGACGGCCACCGAGCATGTGCCGGAACGCGCCATCACCGGCGGCGAAATCGGTCGCTACGGCGCGCTGTCGCCAAGCGACGGCGGCCGCACGCACCGCCACAGCCTGGCCGGCGATTGGGCACGCACCACCAACACCGGCGCCAGCAAGCTGAACCTCTACGTCATCGACTACGGCCTGAACTACTTTGCCAATCCGTCCGGCTACATCAACAGCCTGCAGGGCGACCAGCACGAACAGGCCGACGATCGCACGCTGTGGGGCGGCCAGGTCAAGCACAGCTGGTTCCTCGGGCCGCAATGGCAGGACACCGAGCTGAGCCTCGGCACCCAATTTCGCCAGGACCGGATTGCCTCGGTCGGCCTGTACGCCACCGAGAACCGACAACGAACCAACACCATCCGCGAGGATCGTATCCGCCAGACGGCGCTCGCCGTCCTGCTCGAAGCCCGCACCCAATGGACAGCTTGGCTGCGCAGCACGCTCGGCCTGCGCCGCGACCAGATCGACGCCCGGGTCACACCGCTGGCCGGCCAGTTCAACATGAGCAACGGCGGGGACGCTTCGGCCGGACAGACCAGCCCGAAGCTCGGCCTGGTCTTCGGCCCCTTCGATCTGCTCGGCCCGACCGAGTTCTACGCCAACTGGGGGCACGGCTTCCACAGCAACGATGCACGCGGCGCCACGGCCCGCAGCAATCCGCAGGACGGCAGCGCCGTCGAGGCCGTGCCGCTGATCGTCAAGGCCAAGGGCAGCGAGCTGGGCCTGCGTACCACGCCACTCAAGGGCTGGCAGAGCAGCCTGTCGGTTTGGCAGATGGCCCTCGCCTCGGAACTCGTTTTCATCGGTGACGAGGGCATCACCGAGCCCAAGGGCGCCTCGCGCCGGCATGGCATCGAATGGTCGAACTACATCACGCCGGCCGATGGCTGGATCATCGATGCCGACATCGCCTGGTCGCAGGCACGTTTCAAGGAGGCCAACCCGGACAACGGCGGTCGCCGCGTGCCTAACGCCATTCCGCTCACCGCCTCGCTCGGCCTCAGCGCCGACAGCGGCGGCACCTGGTTCGGCGGCCTGCGCCTGCGCTACCTCGGCGCCTATGCCTTGGAGGAAGCCGGAGAGCAGAAGTCTTCCGCTTTCTGGATGGCCAGCCTGAAGGCCGGCTACCGCATCACGCCTAAGCTGCAGATCACGCTCGACGTCCTCAATCTGTTCGACAAGAAAGCCAACGACATCGAATACTGGGGCGGCGCCTGCACCCGTAACGAAGCCTTGGCCGGCACCGGCGGCTGCGGCACGGGCAGCGGCATCGACGGCCGCCTCCTGCACCCGCTGGAACCACGTACCTTACGCCTTGGCCTGCGGGCCAGCTTCTGACCGCTTCCGTCATTGCCGCGAAAGCGGGAATCCAGGAGTAGCCTCCTGGTATTCGCTTCATCCATGGATTCCCGCTTACGCGGGAATGACCAATAATTCACCCTCTCGACCTATCCACTAGCCACCATGCCTGCCTGTCCCACCCTCCTCATCGCCGCCCCCGCCTCTGGCCAGGGCAAGACGACCGTCACCGCCGCCCTGGCCCGCCTGCACGCCCGGCAGGGCCGGCGCGTCACCGTCTTCAAGTGCGGCCCTGATTTTCTCGACCCGCAGATTCACGCTTTCGCGTCGGGCCGCCCCTGTCAGAACCTCGACCTCGGCATGTGCGGCGAGGCCGACGCGCGCTGGCACCTGGCCCGCGCGGCAGCCGATTCCGACCTGATCCTGATCGAAGGCGTCATGGGCTTGTTCGACGGCGAACCTTCTGCGGCAGACATCGCGCAACGCTTCGGCATCCCGGTCATGGCCCTGATCGATGCCGGCGCCATGGCCCAGACCTTCGGCGCCGTCGCGCACGGCCTGGCCACCTACCGCCCCGGCCTGCCCTTCGCCGGCGTGCTCGCCAACCGCGTCGCCAGCCCGCGCCATGCCGAGTTCCTGCACGGTAGCCTGCCGCCCGGCATGGGCTGGTTTGGCGCCTTGCCGAAAAGCCGCGACAGCCTGCCGGAGCGCCACCTTGGCCTGTTGCAGGCGGCCGAGATCGCCGACCTCGGCGAACGCCTCGACCGCCTGGCCGATGCACTGGCCACCAGCGCCAGCGTCGACCTGCCACCGCCGGTATTGTTTGAAGATTGCGCACCGCCGGCCATCCCGCCACTGCTCGCCGGCCAGCGCATTGCCATCGCCCGCGATGCCGCTTATGGCTTCATCTACCCGGCCAATCTGGAAACGCTGACCGCACTCGGCGCCGAACTGCGCTTTTTCTCCCCGACCGGCGGCGAGGAATTGCCCGAATGCGATGCAGTCTGGCTGCCCGGCGGCTACCCGGAATTGCACGCCGATGCCCTCAGCAACCACGCCGGCCTGTGGCAGGCACTGAAAAGCCATGTCGCAGCAGGCAAACCCCTGCTCGCCGAATGCGGCGGCATGATGAGCCTGTTCGAGGAAGTCATCGACAAGGCCGGTATCAGCCATCGCTTCGGCGGGCTGCTGCCCGGCCGCTCGGTCATGCAGCAACGCCTGGCGGCCCTCGGCACCCAGTTCGCCGAACTCCCCGAGGGGCGGCTGTCCGGCCATACCTTCCATTACTCGAAGAGCGAAACCCCGCTCGCCCCGCTGCTTCGCGCCCAGACGGCAGACGGACGCGAGGGCGAAGCCATCTATCGACAAAACAGACTGACGGCCTCTTATGTGCACTTCTACTTTCCATCCAATCCAGTAGCCACCGCAGCCCTGTTCAATCGCCTCTGAAACTTCGATTTTTTGGAACAGTTAAGCAGGGACAAGATAATTTTTCAGCAACAGTAAACCGCTACACTACAAGTCGTAACTTTTCCACCCGGAGACAAACATGAAGAATTTCGTAATGATGGCCGCGGCGCTGGTGCTCGGCTTCACGTTGCAAATCAATGATGCCGAAGCCAAGCGCCTCGGCGGTGGCAGTTCCGCTGGCATGCAGCGCCAGTCGGTCGCCCCGAGCAAATCCACCACCGCCGCACCAGCCCAGCAGCAGAATGCTGCTCCGGCTGCCGCCCCGCAAGCTCAGCCGAAGCGTTCCTGGATGGGCCCGCTGGCTGGTCTGGCCGCCGGTCTTGGCCTGGCCGCCCTGGCTTCGCACTTCGGCTTTGGCGAAGGCCTGGCCAACTTCATGATGATGGCCCTGTTGGCCATGGTCGTGATCGGCGTCATCGGCTATTTCATGCGCAAGAAGGCAGCGGCAGCCCAGCAAGGCGGCATGCAGTACGCCGGTGCCGGCGCCAACTACGGCGCCAACGCGCCGCGTGAGCCGGACTTCATTCCGGCCGGCGGTTCCGCTGCCGCTCCGATAGCCAACGCAACGACCAGCGGCAATATCCCCGCTGATTTCGATGTCGAAGGCTTCGTCCGCAACGCCAAGGTCAACTTCATCCGCCTGCAGGCCTCCAACGATGCCGGCAATCTCGACGATATCCGCGAATTCACCTCGCCGGAAATGTTTGCCGAGATCAAGATGGGCATGGCCGAGCGTGGCAACGCCAAGCAAGAGACCGATGTCGTCCAACTCAATGGCGAAGTGCTCGATGTGGCGACCGAAACCAGTCGCTATGTGGTCAGCATCCGTTTCACCGGACTGATTCGCGAAGAGAAAGATGCACCAGCTGCACCGTTCGACGAGATCTGGCACATGACCAAGCCAACCGACAACAGCCGCGGCTGGGTGCTGGCCGGAATCCAGCAGGTCCAGTAAGCACCGGACCCTGAACAAAGCCGGCAGGAGCTTATGCTCTTGCCGGCTTTTTTTCGCCCCCATTTCCGGAAAGAGTGGCCATGAAAGCACTTGCCCTCGCTGCCATCCGGCGCTATCAGCGCCACCTTTCGCCGCCCAAAGGCTACTGCTGCGCCTATCGTCATCACACTGGCCGGGCTGGCTGTTCAGAACTCGGCTATCGCGCCATCCGCCGCCTCGGCCTGTGGCGCGGCCTGCTTGTCTTGCGCATTCGCCTGAACCGTTGCGGCATGGTCCATCGCCGTTACACGCGGAACAGATTGGCGCTGGCTGGCCAGGCTGGATTCTGCGATTGCGGCTGTGACCTGCCCTGCGATCTGGATGCTGGAAGCGCATGCGACCCTGCCGGCAATCTGCCGTGCGACTGCGGACTGGACTGGGGAAAAAGGGACAAACAGGAAGACGACAAAACCATCGGCATGTCCCACAACAAACAGCCGCATGCCATTTAAATTACGAATTGTTAAATTCATAAAACCAAATAATTGATTTTTATAGTTTATTTATCATAAGCATCGCACTAGACTGGGATTTGAATTGTGGATATCCGTAATCGGCAGCAGCTCAAACCGGTGGAATAATCCGAAACCAATATCTCCAGATCCGGTTGACCGGACAGCCCACTCACAAGGAACAGCGATGTCTTTCTCGATAGTCACGATGGCGCTTCGCCGCGCTTTGCCCGCGGTTTTTCTCGCCACACTCCTGAACAGCGCCAGCGCCAAGGATCTCCTGGTCGTTCAGGTCGCCCCCCTCTCCGGTCCGCAAGGGGTGACCGGGAAGGCTGTACAGGCCGGCGCCAAACTATATTTCGATCACATCAACGCCCAGGGCGGTATCGGCGGCAACCAGATTCGGCTGCTCAGCCGGGACGATGAAAACAAGCCGGAGGAAACCGTTCGCCTGGTCAAGGAAAGCCTGGCCAACGAGCAACCGGTCGCTTTTCTCGGCTCGGTTGGCACCAACAACATCGAAGCGCTGATCCGCGACGGCAGCCTGGCGCGGGCCAATACGCCTTTGATCGGACCGCTTTCCGGCGCCAGTTCAATGATCGGCGCCCCGGCCACTTATGTGGTCAAAGCTACCTATCGTGACGAAGTCGAAAGCTTGTTCAAGCAACTGGGTCAGACCGGGCAAAGCAAGGTCGGCTTGGTCTACCAGGATGACGGCATGGGCAAGGACGTGCTGAACAGTGCCGACAATGCAAGCAGCAAATACAGCATCCAATTGGTGGCGCGGGCCGGTTACGAGCGCAACACCCTGAAGGTCGAAAACGCAGTCGACAGCATGATCAAGGCGGCACCGCAATCGATCTTCCTCGGTGCGACGACGGCGGCAGCCATCGAATTTGTCCGCCAATACCGCCAGAAAGGCGGCGTCGCGACCATCTACGGCTTATCGATCATCGACACGCAGCAACTGCTGGCCAAGCTCGGCCCGGCGCTGGCGCGCGGCTACGCCTTCTCGGTCGTCATGCCGCTGGAGAGCAAGACGACCTTGCCGCTGATCCGCGAATACGTCCGCCTCAAGGAAAGCGCCAAGGATGCCAACCTGACGGCGCGTTCGATCGAAGGCTTCATTGCCGCCAAGGCCCTGGTCAATGCGCTCAAGCAGGGCGGCGCCAGCGGGCCGGCGACGGCCAAAGCCCTGAGCGGCAGCAAATTCGACCTCGGCGGCTACACGCTGGATTTCACCTCCAGCAAGCGTACCGGCTCGACCTTCGTCGATTTCGCGATGATCGGCGACAACGGCCGCATCGTTCAGTAAGCATTACCGCGAGGTCAGCTCGAACAGCTGACCTCCAATCCGCTGGCCCAGTCGGGGGGCTGCGCGGCCAGATCGTCGAATTCCGGCTGCTCGTCGTAGGGGCGGCGCAGGCAGGTGAGCAGGCGCTGCACTTCGGAATAATCCTTCATCTTTGCCTTGCGGATGGCAGCTTCGGCCAGCCAGTTGCGCAGCACGTATTTAGGATTGGCGGCGAGCATGGCGGCCTGGCGCTCGCCATCGTCCCACGGCGTTTGCGCTAGCCTGGCCCGCCAGTTGGCCAGCCAGGTATCGCAGGCGGCCCTATCGACAAACAGATCGCGCAAAGGCGCATAGGCTTTGGCCATGGCTTCACCGTCGAGACTGCCACTCACTTGCGACAGTCGCCGGAAAAACAGCGTGAAGTCCGGCCGATGCTGTTGCAGGAAGCCGAAGGTTTCACCAATGAAATTTTCGTCATCCGGCAAGGCGTGGCGCAAGCCGAGCTTGGCGCACATCAGGCGCTCGAAGGTCTGGGCGAAGGCATCGCCATAGGTTTCATCAACCGCCGCCCGCGCGGTTTCCGGGTCGTTAATCAGCGGCGCGAAAGCCTCGGCCAGACAGTAGAGGTTCCACTGCGCGACATGTGGCTGATTGCGATAGGTATAGCGGCCCTGGTGATCCGAGTGATTGCAGATGTGGCCGGCATCGAAGGCTTCCATGAAGCCGAAGGGGCCGTAGTCCAGCGTCAGGCCGAGGATGGACATATTGTCGGTGTTCATCACGCCATGCATGAAGCCGACTGCCATCCAGTGGGCAATCAGTTCGCCGGTACGGCGGGAAACGTCGCGCAGCAGGGCATCGTAGGGGTTTGCCACATCACGGCACTCCGGGCGGAAAGTGTCGATGACGTAATCAGCCAGTTGCTGCAATTCGCGGCTTCGATTGCGCGAAGCCCAGTGTTCGAAGGAACCGAAACGCACGAAGCCCGGCGCGACGCGGGCTACCACGGCGGCCGTTTCGATTTCCTCGCGGCGCACCGGCTGATCGGCCCCGATCACGCACAGCGCCCGCGTCGTCGGCACGCCGAGGCCGGCCATCGCTTCCGAGCAAAGGAATTCACGGATCGATGAGCGCAGCACGGCACGGCCATCCGCCCCCCGCGAGTAGGGCGTTCGTCCGGCCCCTTTGAGCTGGATTTCCCAATGGCCCTGGTCATTCCGCAGACCACCCAGCAAATGCGCCCGTCCGTCGCCAAGTTGCCCGGCCCAGACGCCAAACTGGTGGCCGGAATAAACGGCGGCCAGCGGTTCGCTGCCCGGCAGAAGGCGGTTGCCGGCGAAGATCTCGGCAAACTGGGGGCTGTTCATCAACTCGGCAGGCAGGCCGAGCAAGTCGGCCACCTCAGCACTGACGCCGACCACGTTAGGGTCAGGCAGCGGATGCGGCGCAAGGCGGGTGTAGAAAGCTTCAGGCAGCGCGGCGAAGCTGTTGTGGAAGGCGGGAAATTCAGGCGGCAGGGATTCTGGGGCGTTCATCGTGTCGGGTTTCTGGCAAGAAAATCAGGCTATTCCGGCGTGCAGCAAGTGGCGTACCGGCCAGCCCTTTCCTCTGAACACGAAAAGCGCAGTTGGTTCGCCGCTTAGAAGCCGGCCGCTTCGGCTTCCAGGTAGGCGATGCTGACGTACTTGCCGATATTCGCCTCGAAGCCCTTGGTTTCCTTGGCCCGACTGGCGACGCGCGGGTCCTTGAGGACCAGTTCCTTGGCTTCTTCAAGCGGCAGTCCGTTCTTGACGGCCTGCTCGCAGGGGCGGTAGATGCCTTCGAACAGTTCGCGGTTCCATTTCAGCACGTGTTCGCCCGGTTCGCCGTGGGCCGGCAGCCAGATCCGGGTGCCCGTCTTCTTGATCAGCGTGTCGTAGGCCTTGAAGGTGCCGAGATAGGAACCGTCATCCATGTTGGCAATGCGCCGGTCCATCGCAATGTCGCCGACCAGCGTCACGCCGTCCTGGACGACCTCGACACAGAGGTCGAAGGGCGTATGCACAGTGCCGTAGTGATGAATGCGCAGCGTCACATCACCAAACTTGAGCACAGCCCCATGTTCGAGCGGTGTATTGGGCGGCACGATGCGGGTGCCGAGCGATGCCTGGTTGGTCGCCTTTTCGATCAGCGTCAGCCAGAGACTGCCTTGAATGCCCTTGACCGCCTGAATGGTGCCGGGGTGGGCATAAATCGGCAGGTTGTCGCCGTAGCGGTCGACGTAGGCATGATTCCCGAGCCAGTGGTCGCCGTGGTAATGGGTGTTGATGATGGCGATCACCGGTTTTTTCAGGTGTTTTTCCAGTTGCCGGATGGACATTTCGCCGATCTGCACCGAAGCGCCGGTATCGACGACAATGATACCCTTGCTGGTGTTGACGAAGGTGACGTTGCTCATCATTCCCTGGTTTTCCGGGGTCGGGAAAGCATCGGGCGTGAAGATGATCGCGACATGCTTGGAGATCCGGCGCAGCGGATAGTCCTTGATCGCCGGGCCGCGCACGAAATCGCTGACCTCTTCGGCGAAGGCACTCATTGCCTGCCACGGAGCAAACTCGACCGCCCCCAGCGCTGAAATGGCGGCCACGGAACGCAAAAAATGACGACGGTCCATGAGCATCTCCTGAAACGTTAAAATAGCGGCCTATCATCGCGCCGAATCCGGCGCTCGTCTACACTCACGCCATGCGCCGCTACCCGTTCTCTTTCCTTGCCCTGACCGCCCTCGGGGTGCTCTGCGCCATTCCTGGCGTCATCAGCCTGGCCGGTTTCGGCGCCAGCCTGCACCCGGTACTGGACGACCCGATGGCCGGGCTGGCCTTCATCGTTTCCGCCGTCGCCCTGATCGGCTCCGGCGCCTTCCCGCTGGTCATCGAGAAGCTGAAGGAAAACGAAGAGGCCTGAGCTACTCCTAGGCCTTGCGCATCATTCGCCAGTACTGGAATTTCAGCGTCGCAGCCGCGCCGGCGACAATGGCCAGGAAGGTGACGATGGAACCCAGTGCCAGCGTCGAAAAGCCGGAGATACCCTGGCCGACCGTGCAGCCCATGGCCACTACGCCGCCGAAGCCCATCAGCGCGGCGCCGAGCAAGTGGTTGGCCGTGTCTTCGATACCGGCAAAACCTTCCCAGCGAAAGCCGCGGGTGACGATGGACCAGGCGAAGGAACCGGCAATCACGCCCAGTGCCGTGGCAATCGCGAAAGTTACCGTGCGGCTGGTATCCGACCACAGCATCAGCAGTTCCAGTGTATAAGCCTGCGGCGCAACAAAACTCAGCGCTTCCATGCGACCGCTGTTGGTGGCGATAAAAGCTTCTTCCAGCGTATCCGGGTGCTCGGCAAGATAACCGAGGTGACCACTGACATACCAGGCGGCGACCACGGACAGGCCGATGCCGAAACCGGCAAGCAGGTTGTCGAGCGTCCAGAAATCGCGCTTGAGCAGTGAAAATGCCGTCAATCCGCCGCCAATGACGATGACCGCCAGCAGGAAGGCCGTTTTTGCTTCCATACCCAGCGCCACCAGCAGGGCCGGGATATCCTGCCCACCGGGGAAGGTGATGACGGCCTTCTCCAGCACGTTGACGCGGAAGACGCCGAACACGCCGCGCATGGTCATGTAGGCGACCAGCCCGAGCACCAGGAAGACGACCAGAGACTTCAGATTGCCGCCGCCGATGCGGATCAGGGTCTTGCCGCCGCAACCCGACGCCAGCACCATGCCGACGCCGAAGCAGGCGCCGCCGACCAGATAGGACAGCCAGGTGAAATTCGGCGTGCGGTAGATCGATTTGCCGAGGTCGATCAGCCCTGCGCCATGCAGCGCGGCTGAGCCAAGGATGGCAACGCCGATGGCCAGCAGCCACATGCGCATGCGGCTCCAGTCACCCATGTTGACGATGTCGGCCACCGCCCCCATGGTGCAGAAGTGGGTTTTCTGGGCGATGGCGCCGAACATGAAGGCAACGGCAAAGGCCAGCCAGAGAATGGTATTGGGCGAAACGGCAGCTTCCATGATCAGGCGCGGTAAAGGGTGGGATCGGCCAGCCCGGCAGCGGCGAAACCTTCGGCGCGCAGGCGGCAGGAATCACAGACACCGCAGGCACGGCCAAGTTCATCGGCTTGGTAGCAGGAAACGGTCAGGCTGTAATCGACGCCCAGTGCCGCGCCGGTGCGGATGATCTCGGCCTTGGAGAGGTCGATCAGCGGGGCGTGGATGGACAGCTTGTGGCCTTCGACGCCCGCCTTGGTGGCCAGATTGGCCATGGTTTCGAAGGCGGCGATGTATTCGGGGCGGCAATCCGGGTAGCCCGAATAGTCCACCGCATTGACGCCAACGAAGATGTCGCGGCTGCCCAGCACCTCGGCCCAGGCCAGCGCCAAAGAAAGCATGATGGTGTTGCGGGCCGGCACGTAAGTGACCGGAATGCCCGGCTGCACACCTTCGGTCGGTACGGCGATGTTGGTATCGGTCAAAGCCGAACCGCCGAACTGGGCCAGCCCGAAATTGAGGACGCGATGCTCGGCGGCACCCAGCGCCTTGACGACACGGTCGGCCGCGACCAGCTCGGCACAATGGCGCTGGCCGTAATTGAAGGACAGGCAATAGGCTTCAAAACCCTGGCTGCGAGCAATGGCCAGACATGTGGCGGAATCGAGTCCACCGGAAAGGAGAACGACGGCTTTCTTCATCATGGGGCGCGAATATACCCGAAATCGACCCCGATTTGAGCCGTATCTGCTTGTTACTAAGCTACAATTTCCCGCTTTGACGCCTTCCCGGAGATTGCCATGTCGCTTCGCCTGACTGCCCTCGCAGCCGTCCTGATGCTTGCCGGTTCCGCCCATGCCGCCGACCAGATCAAGGTTGGCCTGGTTTCGACACTGTCAGGCCCCGGCGCCGGCCTCGGCGTCGATATTCGCGACGGTTTCAATCTGGCCATGAAGCATCTGAACGGCAAGCTCGGCAACCTGCCGGCCGAAGTGCTGATCGCCGACGACCAGCAGAGTCCGGATATCGCCAAGCAGACAGCCGACAAATTCCTGAAGAAGGACAAGGTCGATTTCATGACCGGCATCGTCTTCTCCAACATCATGCTGGCGGTCGGCCCGACGGTCTTCCAGAACCAGACCTTCTACATCTCAGCCAACGCCGGCCCGTCGCAGTATGCCGGCGAGCAGTGCAATCCCTTTTTCTTCAACGTCGCCTGGCAGAATGACAACCTGCACGAAGCCGTCGGCAAGATCGTTCAGGACAAGGGCTACAAGAATGTCGTGATCGTCACCCCGAACTACCCGGGTGGCAAGGATGCCGTTTCCGGCTTCAAGCGCTACTACAAGGGCAAGGTCGCTGACGAGATCTATACCAAGCTCGGCCAGCTCGACTATGCCGCCGAACTGGCGCAGATTCGCGCCACCAAGCCCGA
This sequence comes from Ferribacterium limneticum, assembly GCF_020510625.1. Lineage (NCBI taxonomy): Bacteria > Pseudomonadati > Pseudomonadota > Betaproteobacteria > Rhodocyclales > Azonexaceae > Ferribacterium > Ferribacterium limneticum. Next base: position 4,038,417 of record NZ_CP075191.1, read on the forward strand.
TGCGCTGTTCTTCTTCCTGCCGGGTGGCATGGGCATCAACTTCGTCAAGCAGTTCGTCTCGGCCGGCCTGTCGCGCGACACCCAGCTGTTCGCCCCCGGCTTCTCGGCCGATGAGGACGTGATCAAGGCCGTCGGTAGTTCGATGATGGGCATGTTCAACTCGTCGCACTGGGCGCACGACATGGACAATGCCGAGAACAAGCGCTTCGTCGCCGATTTCCAGAAGAACTACGGTCGCCTGCCTTCACTTTACGCCTCGCAGGGCTACGACGCGGCGCTGATGATGGACGCCGCCGTGCGCGACGTGAAGGGCAAGGTCGAGGACAAGGCTGCCCTGCAAAAAGCCCTCGAAGCCAAGCGCTTCAAGTCCGTGCGTGGCGACTTCAAGTTCAACACCAACCACTATCCGGTGCAGAACTACTACCTGCGCGCCATCGGCAAGGATGCCCAAGGCCGCGTCACCAACAAGACCATGGGCACCATCTTCACCAATCATGCGGATGCCTATGTGGCTTCCTGCAAGATGAAGTGACGCCCGGAAGCATTTCTGGAACACCTGCTGCTGCCTTTCCTGTTTGCCGTCCCGCTCGCTTTCGCCGGGACGCTATGGCGCCTTTGGCAGATGCTGACCAAGCAACTGCCAGCAAGGACGGGTTGCCGATGGGCACGCATCGTCATGACCATCCTGCATACCGGGCTGGCCGGCTGGCTGCTCTACATGGCCGGCCGCTGCATCTGGCCCCACTCCTGCGGCGAGGGCTTCGCAGCGGGATTTGCCGCCGGGGCTGTCGGCCTGATGGCCGCCGTGTGGGCGCTGGTCTGGCTGATCACCGAGGGCCTGATGCTGTTTTGCCGAACTGAGCGCAAAACAGACGCTGGCGACTGAACCATGCTGCAACTATTTCTCGAACAAACCCTCAACGGCCTGCAATTCGGCCTGATGCTCTTTCTGCTCGCCGCCGGGCTGACGCTCGTCTTCGGCATCATGGACTGCATCAATCTGGCCCACGGCTCGCTCTACATGGTGGGCGCTTACTTCGTCGCTGCCGCCGCGCAGGCCGCCGATTCGTTCTGGATCGGACTGGGTGCCGGTGTCGCTGGTGCGGCGGTGCTCGGCCTGCTGCTCGAACTATCGCTGTTCCGGCAACTATATAAACGCGATCATCTGTCGCAGGTGCTCGCCACCTTCGCCCTGATCCTGATTGCCAACGAAGCGGTACGCATGATCTGGGGGCCGCAGCCACTGATGCTGAACCCACCAGAGTCGCTGTCTGGTCCGGTCGAGATTGGCGGCTTTTTCTACCCGGCCTACCGACTGGTCATCATCGCCTTCGGCCTGGCTGTCGCCGGGCTGCTCTACCTGCTCGTGGCGAAAAGCCGGGTCGGCATGTGGGTACGCGCCGGGGCCTCGAATCGCGAAATGACCGAGGCGCTCGGCATCAACGTGCAAGGCCTGTTCGCCGCCGTGTTCGTTTTCGGCGCCGCCCTCTGCGCGCTGGCCGGCGGCCTGCTCGGGCCGTTGCTCGCAGTGCAGGTCGGCATGGGCGAAAGCGTGCTGATCCTGGCTTTCGTCGTCATCATCATCGGCGGCATTGGTTCGATTCGCGGTGCGCTGGTCGGCAGTCTGATCGTCGGTACCGTCGACACGCTGGGTCGTGCTCTGTTACCCACCCTGCTGCGCGCCCTGCTGCCGGCCGATGCGGCATCCACCCTCGGTCCTGCGCTGGCTTCGATCCTGATCTACCTGCTGATGGCCGGCATCCTCTTCTTCAAGCCGCAAGGCCTGTTCCCGGCGAGGGCGTGATGGCTTTCTACCGTCCCGCCAGTTACCAATACCCCCTCGCCATCGCGCTGCTGCTGGCGCTGCTCGCCTTGCCACCGACACTGACCGCCTTGGGCCAGGAGTTCTACATCGGCTTTGCCACCCGCGTGCTGATCCTGGCGCTGGCCGCCTCCAGCCTGAATCTGGTGCTCGGTTTCGGCGGCATGTTCTCGCTCGGCCACGCTGCCTTTTTTGGTGCCGGCGCCTACGCGGCAGCAATCTGCATGAGCAGCGGCATCAGCGATGCCTTGCTGGCCTTTCCGCTGGCCATGGCGGTTGCCGGGCTGCTGGCGCTGGGCGTTGGCGCCATCAGCCTGCGCACCCGGGGCGTCTATTTCATCATGATCACCCTGGCCTTCGCCCAGATGGCCTATTACCTGTTCGTCTCGGCCCGCAGTTGGGGCGGCGATGACGGCTTGCCGCTGGTCGGCCGGATGACCCTGGGTGGTTTCAGCCTGGCCGGCGATAGCGCACTGTTCTATGCCGCCCTTGGCTGCCTGGCACTGGTCATGCTCTTTCTCGGGCGGCTGGCCGATGCCCGTTTCGGCCGGGTCATCCAGGCCATCCGCGAGAACGAGACGCGCATGGAAGCCCTCGGCTACCCGGTCTTCCGCTACCGCCTGATCTGCTTTGCCCTCGGCGGCGCATTGGCCGGACTGGCCGGTGCCTTGCTGGCCAACCTGACCGGCCTGGCCAGCCCCAACCTGCTGCAATGGACGCAATCCGGCACGCTGCTGGTCATGGTCATCATCGGTGGCGTTGGCTATCTGTATGGTGGGGTAGTCGGGGCGGTCGTGCTCTTGGTGCTGGAGGAAAGCCTGGTCGGCGTCACCGAGCACTGGCACATTGCCCTTGGTCTGCTGCTGCTCGGGATCGTGCTCTTCGCCCCCAAGGGTGTTGCGGCCTTGTTTGGAAAACGCCATGACTGAGGCGCTGCTCGACGTCCGCAATCTATCGCGCCGCTTTGCTGCGGTCGACGCGCTGCAAGGCGTCAATTTCAGCGTTGTAGCCGGCGAGGTGCATGCCCTGATCGGCCCCAACGGCGCTGGCAAGACCACCTTCATTCACCACGTTTCCGGCGCCCTGCTGCCCGACTCGGGCAGCGTGCATTTCGCCGGCCGGGACGTGACAAAGCTTGCCATGCATCAGCGCGTCGCGGTCGGCATGGCGCGCTCTTACCAGATCACCAATGTCTTTCTTGGTCTGTCGGCCCTCGACAACGTGGCACTGGCGGTGCTGGGACAAAAGGATTCCGGCAGCAGCTTCCGCTTCTGGCGACCGGCAAGCAGCGAAGCCGCGATGTTCGACGAAGCACGCAGCTACCTCGAACAACTTGGGCTGGGCCATCGCGTCGACACCATCGCCGGCAATCTTGCCCATGGCGAGCAACGGGCGCTCGAACTGGCCATGGCCTTGGCCACCAAGCCGCAGATGCTGCTGCTCGACGAACCGATGGCTGGCACCGGCCCCGAGGAATCTGCCCAGATGGTCGAACTGATCGAGCAAATTGCCCGTCATGTCACGATCCTGCTTGTCGAGCACGACATGGCGGCAGTCTTCCGCCTGGCCGACCGCATTTCGGTACTGGTCAATGGCCACCTGATCTGTACCGGCACGCCGGATGAGGTGCGGACAAACCCGGAAGTGCGCCGCGCCTACCTCGGAGATCACCAGTGAGCCCACTGCTCGAAATCCACGGCCTCGAAGTCGCCTACGGCCCGAGCCAGGTGCTGTTCGGCCTCGATCTGACCATGAACGAGGGTGAGGCTACGACGCTGCTCGGCCGCAACGGCATGGGCAAGACGACGACGCTGCGCGCCCTCTGCGGCCTGGAGCCGGTCAAGGGCGGCAGCATCCGCTTCGCCGGCGAACGCATCGACGGCTGGCGCCCGGACCGCATTGGTCGCGCAGGCATTGCGCTGGTCCCGGAAGGCCGGCAGTGCTTCCCGAATCTGACGGTCGACGAGCATCTGGTGGCCTTTTTCGCCAATCGTCGCGACGTTGTCGAGCCGTGGACCCCGGCTCGCGTCTACGCGCTTTTTCCCCGCCTGCTGGAGCGCTCTAAAAACCTCGGCAACCAGCTTTCCGGTGGTGAGCAGCAGATGCTGGCCATCGGTCGGGCACTGGTCACCAACCCGCGTTTGCTGATCCTCGACGAAGCCACCGAAGGCCTTGCCCCGCTGATCCGTGATGAGATCTGGGCCTGCCTGGCCCGCTTGCGCAGCCAAGGGCAGAGCGTGCTGGTCATCGACAAATATGTTGAGAAGCTGATCGCCCTGGCCGATCGTCACACCATCATCGAACGTGGCCAGGTCGTCTGGCATGGCTCATCGGCCGAACTCGATGCCGATCACGGCATCTGGCAGCGCTATCTGGGAATCTAGATCACCCAGTTATCGACAGCTTCGATCCGGGGAAGCGGCGCTTCCCCCAGCGAGACGCGGAAATCCCTGAAGGACATCGGTCGTCCGAACAAATAGCCTTGGAACAGACTGCATTCGTGTTTGACCAGATAGGCATGCTGCAAGTCGTCTTCCACGCCTTCGGCCACCACGCTGAGACGTAGCGTATTGCCCATGGCAATGATGGCCCTGACGATGGCCGCATCATCCGGATTGATGTTGATGTCCCGGATGAAAGAACGATCGACCTTCAATTGCTCGAAGGGAAAGCGCTTCAGATAGGACAGGGATGCATAGCCGGTGCCAAAGTCGTCCAGCGAGAAGCGCACGCCTATCGCCCGCAGGGCCTGCATCTTGTCGATTACCTCCTCGACGTTGTCGAGCAACAGGCTCTCGGTCAGTTCGAGCTTGAGCAGTTGGGGATTGGCGCCATGTCTCGCCAATGCATCGGCAACCTGCGCGACGAAATCGGCCTGCCGGAACTGGCGGGCACTGACATTGACCGACAGAAAGAGGCGACTGGTACGCGGATCATCCGCCCAGTGACGCAATTCGGCACAGGCCTGGTCAAGAACCCAGATGCCGATCGGCACGATCAACCCGGTCTCCTCGGCCAGTGGAATGAAGTCGTTCGGGGGAACCAAGGCCTTCCCGGGCGGCAACCAGCGCAACAAGGCTTCGGCCCCGATCAGTTGGCGCTCCGCATTGACCTGCGGCTGAACATAAAGCGCCAATTCGTTACGAACCAGCGCCCGGCGCAAGCCGGCTTCCAAAGCCGCCCGTTCGTCGAGCGCCGTCTGCATGGCACTGTCGAAGAAACGGATGGCGTTCCGGCCGGCATCCTTGGCCTTGTAGAGGGCGATATCGGCTTGCTTGAGCAGGATATCGATCGTTTTTTCCTGGCCGAAGAACAAGCTGATCCCGATGCTGGCCGAGCGGAAATATTCGGTATCGCCAGCCAGCAGGTAGGGACGGGCCAGTTCGAGACGAATCTTCTCGGCCACGATTTCCGCCTGCACGGCAGCCCCGGCAGGGTCTGTCCCCAACTCCTCGAGCATGACGACAAACTCATCCCCACCCTGGCGGGCCGCGGTATCGCCTTCGCGGATGCAGGCAATCAGCCGCTTGGCGACCTCGACCAGCAAGAGGTCGCCGACGTCATGACCCAAGGTGTCGTTGAGCGTCTTGAAATGGTCGACATCGATGATCAGCAGCGCCCCGAATTGCCCGCTGCGCTTGCCGGCAGCACAAGCCTGGTCGAGCCGGTTGAGGAGCAGACGACGATTCGGCATGGCCGTCAGCGGATCGTAGAAAGCCAGATGGTGGATTTCCGATTCGGCCACCTTCAGGTTGCTGATATCGGAAAAGGTGCTGACGTAGTGCGTCACCTTGCCCCGAGCATCGCGGACACCGCTGATCGTCAGCCACTCGGGATAGATCTCGCCATTCTTGCGGCGATTCCAGATCTCGCCCTGCCAATGCCCGGAATGGCTCAGCGACCGCCACATTTCTGCATAAAAGTCCGCATCCTGCCGCCCAGACTTCAACATGCCCGGCGTCTGTCCAATGGCCTCTTCAGCGGAGTAGCCGGTCAGTCTGGTAAATGCCTGATTGACCCGCAGGATGCGCTGATTGACATCGGTCACCATGATCGCTGCTTGCGACTCGAAGGCAATCGCGGCAATACGCAAATCGTGCTCCATCCGGCGACGCTCGGAGATGTCGGAGGCAATGCCCAGATAGCCTTGCACGGCATCTTTTGCATCACGCAGGACACTGACAGCCAGGCTGACCGGCAGATGCGAGCCATCCTTGCGCACGTAGGTCCAGTCCGCCTCATCCCGGTTTTTCAATTTCAGTCTGGCGACAAAAACACCAAAACCGTCAGGCGCTTCACAAGCCTGCTCAGAGGAAATATTCCGGGCACAGGTCGCAACTTCATCGGCCAGATGGAAGAGCAACGGTGTTTCCCGCCCGACCACCTCATCCGGGCTGTAACCGAGCATTTGCTGGGCGGCACGGTTGAAATAGACGATCAGACCAGCCGGGTCAGTCAGGATGATGGCGCGCCCGGCGTTCTCGAAAATCGAGAGTTGCAGATCACAAAGCAACGGGGGGCGCACACTGCTGTCGTACGAAGCATCGTCGAGACAACAGGGGTGGGCAGAACTTGGGCCGGGATTCATGGCGTAACTGATCGGCAAATAGAGATAGAACACGACCGAGTGGACGCGAAAAATGGAATCCCCGCTTCAACCATGGCACCTCCCAAGCTCATCGCCTTTCCCGGGCGCACAAGCTCCGGGAAAGATCAATTAGTGATCGATTATGGTCGCAAGACCGCCTGGCAGCAAGGGGATAAAACGACTGAATGAATGCCGGTCAGGCATTCGCCAGCAGGGCAAATTCCCGTTCGGCCATCGCTTCATCACCCAGATTGAGTTCGACCAGGCGACGCAGGTGCGTAACGCTGTCGAGATCGATTTCGCGGCACACCAGACCGTAGTAGTTGGCCATGTGATGCACGATGGTCACTTCCATGCGGATGTTGGTACCGATGTTGTCGAGGTGAATCTTCAGGGTACCGCTGGTACCCACGGTGACGAACATCGGGTCTTTCGGGTGAATCAGCGCGCCTTTCAGCGAGAGATCGAGCACCTCGACGACATAATCCCCATCCGGTACAAACAGTCTGGCTTCAATCCGGAAGGGAATGCGGGAAAATTTGCGACGATTGTCAGTCATGTTGTCTCCGTCCTTATTTTCCCTGCATGTTACCCCAAAGGAGCTTATGCAACTGGAGCTGGAAGCGCACGTTCAGGCCATCTTCCAGTATCCATTGCGCCAGCGACTGGGGCTCGACCAGCCCCTGCGCCGGGGAGAAAAGGACGGAACAGATCTGGTCCAGTTTCTTCTGGCGCAGCACATCGCGCGCCCATTCGTAATCGCCACGCGAAGCGATGACGATCTTGATTTCGTCGCGTGGCGTCAGGACAGTCAGGTTTTCCCACAAGTTTCTGGCCGACTCTGCCGAATCCGGTGCCTTGAGGTCCATGATGCGGGCGACACGTGGATCAACCGGAGAAACATCCAGCGCCCCGGAAGTCTCCAGCGAAACATCGTAGCCGGCATCGCACAGGGCCGTCAGCAACGGCAGGCAATCCTTCTGCGACAGCGGCTCACCACCGGTGACGCAAACCTGCCGCGCCGGATATTTGGCAACTTCGGCCAGCACCGATTCCACCGTCGCCGGTTCGCCGCCGGTAAAACTGTAGGTCGTGTCGCACCAGCTGCAACGCAGCGGGCAACCGGTCAGACGAACGAATACCGTCGGCAGCCCGACCCGCGATGCCTCGCCCTGCAGCGAGTAAAAAACTTCGGTGATGCGCAGTGCCAATTATTTCTTCTTGAGTCGTTCGCGCGCCGTGTCGGCGGCAGGTGCAGAGGGATACTTGGCAATGACTGTTTCCAGCGAACGCTTGGCCCCGGTCGGGTTGCCCATTTCCTGCTGGCAGGTCGAGATGGCTAGCCAGGCATCCGGTGCCTTGGCGCTCTCGGCATACTTGGTGGTGACCAGACTTTGCGCCTCGATGGCGCGTTTGCAGTCGCGCTGGGCGTACCAGGCGTTGCCCAGCCAATACTGGGCATTGGGTGCCAGCGAACTGTCCGGGTATTTCTGCACGAAAGCGCCGAAACCGGCGGCGGCTTCCTTGTATTTACCAGCCTTGAACTGATTCAGGGCGGCTTCGTAATCCTGGCTTTCCTTGGCGGGATCGCCGGCCGGCTTGGCATTGGTTCCTGCCGCCGGGTCGACAGCCGCATTACCCGCTGCCGGTGATTCGAACTTGCGCAAGCGGGTATCGAGATCGAGGTAAAAATCCTGCTGACGCTTCTTGGCTGTTTCCAGCTCGTAATTGAGCGTCTCGATCTGCCCGCGCAGGCGGGCGATCTCTTCGACCTGGCGCTGGATCTGGCTCGCCAGATCCAGCTGGGCCTTGGCCTGCTGGTCGAATCGCGCTTCGGTCTTGATCCTCAGATCGCTGACCTGGCGACGTGCTTCCTCGTCGTCAAAAACACCGGCGTGGGCCTGGACGGCACCCAGCGCGGCGATCAAAAAGGCGATTCGAACCGGGCGCATGGCTTAGAACTCGCCGCGGCCGTCTGCAGCCTTGTAGAGAATGTCGGCACGACGGTTTTGCGACCAGGCGGCTTCGTCATGACCGGCATCCTTCGGCTTTTCTTCGCCGAGGCTGACGGACTCGATCTGGCCTTCCTGAACGCCAAGCAGGGTCAGCGAACGCTTGACGGCTTCAGCCCGCTTCTGGCCGAGCGACAGGTTGTATTCGCGGCTGCCGCGCTCGTCGGTATTGCCCTGGAGCAGCACCTTGAAGCCCTTGTTGGCGACCAGATACTTGGCGTGAGCGGCGACCAGATCCTTGTACTCGTCCTTGACGTCGTACTTGTCGAGATCGAAGTAGATGCTGCGCTGCGACAGCTTGCTCTTCGGATCGGTCAGTTCGCGCGGCAGGCCGCTGGCGTCAAGACCGCCGGCGGTCACCGGAGCAACGCCGGTACCGGAGCCGCTGCGCGACTCGACCGGGGCGCCGGCGCCATCTTCCGGCAACGGGGTGGTGGAACAAGCAGCCAGCAGGGCGGACAGCAGGGCAGGGATCAGCAGTTTTTTCACAAAGTTCTCCGATGAGGATTATTGAAAGTAGGGGCCCCAGGCCGGTTCGCGCACATCACCTGCGGCGACCGAGAGGCGTTGTTTGATCCTGCCATCGCTGGAGACAGCCGATAGTACGCCGCGACCACCAATTTCAGTGGCGATCAGGATCATGCGGCTGTTGGGGGCGAAGCTGGGGGATTCGTCCTTGTTGGAATCGCTCACCACCTGTACCTGGCGGCTAGCCAGATCCATCACGGCAAGCTGGAAGCGGCCTTCGCGGCGGCTGATGAAAGCCAGGCTCTTGCCGTCCGGCGACGGACGTGGCGAGACGTTGTAGCTGCCTTCGAAAGTGACGCGCTTGACGTCGCCGCCATTGGCCGAGGTCTGATAGACCTGCGGGCTGCCGCCACGGTCGGAGGTGAAGTAGATGGTGCCACCGTCGGCCGAGTAACGCGGCTCGGTATCGATGCCGGAAGACTGGGTGACACGCTGCAGGCCGCTGCCATCGGCATTGACCGAGTAGATCTGCGAGTTGCCATCCTTGGACAAGACGACTGCGAGCTTGCGGCCATCCGGCGACCAGGCCGGCGCCGAGTTGGAGCCCTTGAAGTTAGCCACGATGTGGCGCTGGCCGGAAGCCAGGGTGTGCACGTAGATGACCGGTTTTTTCTTCTCAAACGACACATAGGCCAGACGTCCGCCATCCGGCGACCAGACCGGCGAAATGATCGGCTCGGTCGAGCTCAGCGCTGTCGCGGCATTCTGGCCATCCGAATCGGCGATCTGCAGCAGGAACTGGCCGCGCGCCTTGACGACGTAGGCGATGCGGGTTGAGAACACCCCCTTCTCGCCGGTCAGCTTTTCGTAGATGAAATCGGCAATACGGTGACCGGCAGCGCGCAACTGGGCGTTGTTGGTGACGTAAGCCGCGCCACCCAGCGATACGCCTTTTTGCGTGTCGTACAGGCGGAAACGGGCTTCCATGCGGCCATCGGCGCTGCGGGCAATACTGCCGGCAGCCAGGGCATCTGCCCCTTTGCCTTTCCACTCGGCGTGATTGACCGGGGTATTTTCATCGAAAGCCGCCGTGCCGTTATCGACCAGCTTGAACAGGCCGCTGCGCTCCAGGTCGGCCCGCACCGTCGCGGTAATCACGCGGGCTGCGGTCGGGTCACCGGGAAAGTCGACGATGGTCACCGGAATGCGGTTGGCGCCGGCGCCGGTAATCTCGATGGAAAGCTGGGCTTGGGCCAGACCAGTCACGCACAAGGCCAGGGCAAGAAAAATACGACGGGAAATTCGGGACATTGCGTTCATTTTCAAAAGGTTTCGCGCGATTTTACTCTTCATACGGCTTGTATTTGATTTCCAGCGTTCGCTGGAATAGCGACGGGTCATCCGGTTTTGGTAAAGGAGAAGATTTCCGGATGGCGCGCTCGATAGCGCTGTCCAGTGCCGGGTTGCCGCTGGAACGTTTCAGCTTGACGTCCAGCACTTCACCGGTCGGCAACTGGCTGACATCGAAAACCGCCTCCGGATTGCCCTGAATCGCCGGCGGCAACATGATGTTGCCACGAACCTTGACGCGAATCTTCGTTGCGTAATCGGCCAGCCCACGCTTGTTCGATGAAGCCCGCTGTTCGGCCTCGGCGGCGGCGGCATTGGCCATTTGTTGGGTATTCGGGCGCGGCTTCAGGTCGGCAGTTTCGCGCGACAACTCCTTGCTGAAATCGAACTTGGGCTGCGGTTTGACTTCCGGTTTGGGCGGCTCCGGCTTTTTCGGCTCAGGCTTCGGCGGTTCCGGCTTCTTGGGTTCCGGTTTGGGCTCGGGCTTTTTCTTTTCTTCCTTGACCACGATTTCCGGTTTCTTCACAACCGGCTCGGGTTTCGGCTCAATTTTGGGGATGGGCTTCGGTTCCGGCTTCACTTCCGGTTCGGGCGGCGGCGGAGGGGGCGCCACCACCTGAGCCGGCATCGGCTTGGGCGACCACAGCTCGACCTCCATCACCTCCGGCTTGCTGCGCTTCCACTGCACCCCGAAGAACAGGAAGGCGAGCAAGGCCACGTGCACCAGGATGGTGAACGCCAGCGCGTATTTCTTGCCGGGCTCTTCGGGTTTGTCGAGGATCATGTCCACTTACTTGCTGGCGCTGGCAGTTTCCAGGCCGACTCTCTGGAAGCCGGCGCGCTTGGCTTCATCCAGTACTTCAATCACGTTCTTGTACTGGGTTTCCTTGGCGCCGGCGATCAGGATCGGTGTCTGATCATCGGCCGCCTTCAAGGTGGCCAGTTCGGCCTTCAGTTCCTTGATGCCCTTCAGCTTGGACTCGTCGCCCTTGATGTTGAACAGCGACAGGCTGCCATCGTCCTTGATCTGCACCTTGATGTACTTGTCCGGTTTCTGCGGTGCCGTGCCGGAGGCCGGCAGATCGACCGAACCGGTCGTCATCATCGGCGTTGCCACCATGAAGATGACGAGCAGCACCAGCATGACGTCGATGTACGGAACGACGTTGATTTCGCTTTTCAGGCGGCGTTGGCGCATTAGAGCCTCCCTGAAAATGGGTCACGCGCCGCGAGGACGAGGCGGCGAACGAGGCAGTGCGCACTGCACGGCGAGAGAGCCAACGAAGTCATCGCAAGCGTGGCCATTTTCAGCGCATCTGCCGTTGCAGGATATTGGAAAACTCTTCCATGAATGACTCGTAGCGGGTAGCCAGACGGTCAATGTCATGCGAGAAGCGGTTATAGGCGAGCACGGCCGGGATCGCGGCGAAGAGGCCGATGGCGGTAGCAACCAGCGCTTCGGCAATGCCGGGCGCAACGGAAGCCAGGGTGGCCTGGCCGACGTTGGATAGGCCGCGGAAGGCGTGCATGATGCCCCAGACGGTGCCGAAAAGACCGATGTACGGACTGACCGAACCAACCGAGGCGAGGAAGGAGAGATGCGATTCGAGCGCATCCATCTCGCGCTGGTAGGTGGCGCGCATGGCGCGGCGGGAGCCGTCGACGATGTCCTTCGGGTCGAGGTTCTTCTGGCCCTTGAGCTTGGTGAATTCTCGGAAGCCGGCCTCGAAGATGCGCTCCATGGAACCGGCGTGATGACGATCATTGACCGCGCTGTTGAACAGGTTGTTCAGATCGCCACCAGACCAGAAATCACGCTCGAAAGTTTCGGTCTTCTCGCGGGCCTGCTTGACCGAAAACAGCTTCATGAAAATGTAGTACCAGGACATGAAGGAGACGCCGGCGAGCAGGGCCATGACAGCCTGGACGACCGCGCTGGCCTGGAGAATCAGATGGAGGATGGAAAGATCCTGGGTGACGTTCATTTAAGCGCTTCCAGTTTTTGATGCAGGAAATCAGGGATGGCAGCCGGCGTCATGGTAGCCATGTTGACGCAGGCAATTTCAACGGTGCCGGTAACGAGTTCGACGTCGCCACGACGGACGTGCTGACGGAAGACGACACGGACACGGGTCAGTTTTTCGACTTCGAGACCGACGATCAACTCGTCATCGAGGCGCGCCGGCTTCAGGTACTCGCAACTCGCCTTGCGCGCCACGAAGCCGATGCCGGCTTCTTCTGCCAAGGCTGACTGGTCGTGGCCGGCAAAACGCATCCACTCGGTACGGCAGCGTTCGAAGAATTTCAGGTAATTGGCGTAGTAAACGACACCGCCGGCATCCGTATCCTCGTAATAAACGCGGACAGGAATCGAGAAGGCGTTGGGTTTCGGCTCGTATTTCATCCCGGGATTTTACCTTGCGCCGCAACATTGTTTTGTAACGATCTGTTTCCATGCCAATTATGGCGTTTTCCCGGCCAGATCGAATCCCATAAAGGCACCAGCGGTGCCAGGCTCAACAAAGCCCACAAAGCCCCGTTTGGCCGGTAAAACAGGAACTGCCAACTGAAGGCAACGACGGCCACCAGTGTAACGTGCAAACGCCGCGCCACCGGGCGATCGGGCAGGGTCATCGGATCGGAGATCATGAAAAAGGCAAACAACAGCAGCGCGCCGTTCAAGGCCTGATGACAGAAGATCTCCCAGGCTCGCTCGAAGCTGTGGCCAAGTTGAAACAGTCTGGCGGCAACGAGGCCGAGAAAGATGGCCAGAAACAGCCAGGAAGCATCGTCACGGCGTGCCCGCTGGGCAACGAGCGCGCCAAGGCCAATCATCCAGACAGCGACACCGAGATCGTTGCCCCATTGACCGGGAGACACCCAGGCCCCGGGCAAGGCCAGCAGCGCCACCCCAACGCCAAAATTGGCCGGATTGAACACATGCTTGCCGCGCACCCGAATCAGGAACTTGCCGCTGATCGCCAGACAGGCCACTAGCGGATGCAGCCACAGACTATCGGCGCGTAACAGCAACGACAACCCGAAACCGGTGATCAGAGGACTGAGATAGCCAACACCCCGCAAGCCAAGAACACGCAGCCAGAAAGCCTGCGTTGCCGCGGCGGAAGCCAGTGCCAGCGCCATCTGCAAAGGTAGCAGGCTGAAGTCGCGCAGCAGCACACCTGCCGTCAGCAGAACCGCCTGAAAACCGATCTGGAATAAACGTGCATCCATCGCCTTCACTCCCCTCTCCCATTAATGGGAGAGGGGGTGGGGGAGAGGGCCTCAGCCAGAATTCTCTCCAAAACGGCCTCGGTTTCCCCAAGCACCTCGTTGTTCCAGAAACGCAGCACCCGGAACCCCTGCGCTTCAAGCCAGGCATCCCGCCTCATGTCGTAACCGATAGCTTCCGCGTGCTGCCCACCATCGACTTCAACAATCAATTTGCACTCCATACAAACAAAATCGACGATGTACGGACCGAGCGGTTTCTGCCGCTTGAACTTCAGGCCGTTCAGACGATGGGCACGAAGGTGGTACCAGAGGCGGGTTTCGGCCTCGGTGGATGTTGATCGGAGACGCTTGGCACGATCGAGAAGGGTGTCGCCCTCTCCCCCGGCCCCTCTCCCGCTGGCGGGAGAGGGGAGTGGTTTCATTTCCACAGACCATCCCACCATGGTTTTTGTGGCGGAACCGGGGGCAGGGTCAGCTTCTTGCGGATGGCGTTGATGTCACCACCGGTCAGGGTGGCCAGTTGCTGGGCTTCGTTTTCCTGGCGTTTGATCACGCTCTCGAGATAAGGCTTGGCTTCCGGGCAGGCGTTCGGCTCGACCTTGGCCGGGTGGCGCAGGACATAGCGGGTCTGGAAGTTCTGGCGGTCCTTGGTTTCCTGGAACATCAGGTCTTCCGGGAAGGTATCCGGGGTATAGCGGACGTGCAGGCGGGTCAGCATGACCGGCTGGGCACCGCCCCCGGGGAATGGCCGCGGCGGCATGATGCGCGCCTGCGGCTGGCCGGGCAGCGGCGTTGGTTGCACATCGTTATTCGGTGCACCGACCCAGAAGACGCCCGCCTTGCGCAGCTCTTCCGGCGACAGCGGATCGGCGGCACAGGGATCGCACCAGCCCATATCCCAGAAATACTCGGTGAAGACGGCACGATAGCCTTCTTTCTTCGCCTGTTCGCCGAACATGGACTTGTAGAAGTTGCGGAATTCGTCGCCTTGCTTGAGAAAAACCGGCAGGTCCATATTGGCCGGCAATTTGACCGTGCGGTAGTTGCTGGTTTCGACGCGGCCATTCTTGGTCAGCATGTAGGCGATCAGATCCTGCGGGCCGTTGGCGTTGGCCATCCCGAGGCGGATCGGCAGCATGAACTTCTCGGATTCGTAGGCGAACTGCAAGGGGCGCAGCATCGTGAAACCAGTCTTGGCCTGCTCGGCCAGATTCACTTTCGCCACGAAGAATTTCATGTTCTGGCGAATGTAAGGCGCCAGCGCCTTGGCCGAATTGGCCGGGATGCGGTAGCCGCTCTGCTTGAGCCAGGTTTCCAGGCCATCCGACTGGGTGGCGGAGAGGATCACGATGTCGTATTCGCCAACCGTGTAGCTGGCCTCGATGGTCACGCCGAGTGCCTTGGCGGCGGCCGCGCTCCCCACCGGCGCAGCAGCCGGTGCCACGGCTGCATCCTTGCTCCGCATCTCGTACAGGCGCCGATCACAGGGATTGGGATCGTAATACTCGGCCAGACGGGGTGCCGAATAGGCATCAAGCCGGTCAAAAGTCTTCTTGTCGCCGACGTTGATCTGCCCCTTCTGCAGCACGGTCGGCACCGGAACAACCAGCGCGAACTCCTTCGCATCGCCCTTGTAGTCATTGAGCATGCTGACCACGGTCTTGTCGCCGTCGCGGACGACGATGACCTGCGAGGCTTCATTGAACAGATTGGCATCGGCCTTGCCGACGTAAAAGCCGCAAAAAGCGTGCGCCACGCTGACTGCAGCGGTGCACAGGACAAAAAGGACAATTTTCCGCACGGGCCGTCTCCAGAGTTGAAACATGATTAACGCATCATAGCGCGCACCTGTTGACCGACCTGAACACGAATTCCAATCGGGTATATACTGCAAATAACAAAAACCACAAAACGGCGTTTAAATGTTCAAAAATAACCTTCAAGCACGTTTTATCGTACCCGTCTCCGCATTTGTCATCTTGGTCGTTCTTGGCGGGGCACTCATCTTCTCGTCGCTGGAAAGCAAGCGCATTGAGGGTGAGGTAGCGCTTGATGCCGATGACCGCTCCCAGGCGGCATTGCAAATTTTGACCGTGACCGATGCCTTGATCACCGAGCAGACCAGGAGCGCCATGCGTCTGCTGATCGAGCGCGGCCAGGCCCTTGGGCCGGCGACGCTCGGCCCCGCAGTTCAGGTCAAGGACAAGACCGTTCCCAATCTGTTGCTGGGCGGCCGTCCGCAGGCCAACAATTTCGATCTGGTGGACGGCGTCGTCAAAGTGGCCGGCGGCACGGCGACCCTGTTCGTCAAACAGGGGGAAGACTTCGTCCGGGTGTCGACCAACGTCAAACGCGATAGCGAACGCGCCACCGGCACCGTGCTCGACCCCAAGGGCAAGGCCATCGCTGCGATCCGCAACGGCAACGCCTTCTACGGTGTTGTCGAAATTCTCGGCAATCCCTTTTTTACCGGCTACGAGCCAATCCGCGACCCTCAGGGAGGCTTGATCGGCATCTGGTATGTCGGCTACAAGATCGACATGGCTGCGTTGAAACAGGCCATCGAGAAAGCGCGCCTGCTCGACAACGGCTTCATGGCCATCCTTGATACGCATGACAAGGTGCGCTTCCGCTCCTCGCACGTTGCCGACGAGCAAATCGGCAAACTTCTGGAAAACGACGCCGGCTGGTTCGTCAAGCGCGACGAATTCCCGGCCTGGGGCTTCAAGGTGATGGCGGCGTATCCGAAGCAGGAAGTCGATGCGATCGCCCAGAAGCGCATGATTACCATCATTTCAGTCGGTATCCTGGCCTGCATCGTGCTGATTGGCATGATGTTCGTGATGCTGCGGCAAATGGTACTCAAACCGCTGGGTGGCGAACCGACCGCAGCCGCCGAGGCGGCGGCGCGTATCGCCGCCGGTGATTTGCTGACGGAAATTCCGCTCGGCACCGGCGACACCCATAGCCTGATGGCAGCGATGACGACCATGCGGGACGGTCTGCAGGGGATCGTGCGCAATATCCATCAAGGCGCCGATGCCCTGAACGCCGCGTCGGACAATCTGGTGCGGATGGCCGATCGCGTCTCCGGCGGCGTTTCGCAGCAGAACGACGCCACCTCGGCCATCGCGGCGACACTCGAGGAAATCACGGTCAGCATCCGGCACGTTTCCGACAGTGCGGCCTCGGTCAATGAAATGGCCACCGACGCCGGCAACCTCTCGGCCCAGGGCAACGCGACCGTCAGCCAGGCCGTCGCCGACATGCAGCGCAGCGCCGAATCGGTGAACCAGTCGGCCGCCATGGTGGAAAAACTGGGCGTGGGTTCGCGTCAGATCTCAACCATTGTCAATGTGATCAAGGACATTGCCGACCAGACCAATCTTCTGGCCTTGAACGCCGCCATCGAAGCGGCACGGGCCGGCGAAGCAGGGCGCGGCTTTGCGGTGGTCGCCGACGAAGTGCGCAAACTGGCCGAACGTACGGCAAGCTCGACCCACGAGATTACCGCCATGATCGACAGCATTCAGACGACTACCAACAACGCGATTGGCGGCATCGAGGACGGGGCGAAGCGGGTCAACGACAGCGTTGGCAAGGCCAACGAAGCCGGCGACAGCATGGCGCGCATCAATGATGCAACGAATGCCGTCGTCGAGGCCGTCAACGAGATTTCACTCGCCTTGCGCGAGCAATCCTCGGCCAGCGAGGTCATCGCCAAGAATGTCGAGCAAGTGGCGGTGATGAATGAGGAAAACACTGCCGCAGTCGGGAATATGGTGGCCGATGCCCAGCGCCTGCAGGGGCTGGCCACCCAACTCAAGGCGTCGGTCGCCAGCTTCCGGGTCTAGCGCTACTCGTCGGCGAGCAGGTCGCGCACCACCGCGCTGGCCGGCTCGGCCAGGCCGAGGTGGCGGTAGATGGCCGGTGTGGCGATGCGGCCACGCAGGGTGCGTTGCAGGTAGCCCTGCTGGATCAGGTAGGGTTCCAGCACATCCTCGATGGTGTCGCGTGCTTCGCCGATGGCCGCCGCGATGTTGTCTACGCCGACCGGGCCACCGCCGAATTTGTCGATGATGGCGGAGAGCAGCTTGCGGTCCATGATGTCCAGCCCGGCCGGATCGACGTCGAGCATGTGCAGCGCGGCGTCGGCCACCTGGCGGGTGATGTTGCCGTCGGCCTTGACCTCGGCATAGTCGCGGACGCGACGCAGCAGGCGGTTGGCGATGCGTGGTGTACCGCGCGAGCGCTTGGCGATTTCGAAGGAGCCTTCAGGGTCAATCGGCGCGTTGAGCAAGGAAGCCGAACGGCTGACGATGCTTTTCAGCTCTTCCGCCGTGTAGAACTCCAGGCGGGCGACGATGCCGAAGCGGTCACGCAATGGGTTGGTCAGCATGCCGGCCCGGGTGGTGGCACCGACCAGCGTGAATGGCGGCAAATCCAGTTTCACGGAACGCGCCGCTGGGCCTTCGCCGATCATGATGTCGATCTGGAAGTCCTCCAGCGCCGGGTAGAGGATTTCCTCGACCACCGGACTCAGGCGATGAATTTCGTCGATGAACAGCACGTCGTGCGGTTCGAGATTGGTCAGGATGGCGGCGAGGTCGCCGGCCCGTTCGAGCACCGGGCCGGAAGTCTGGCGCAGGTTGACGCCCATTTCGGCGGCCACAATGTGGGCCAGCGTCGTCTTGCCCAGCCCCGGCGGGCCGAAGAGCAGGACGTGGTCGAGCGATTCGCTGCGGTTGCGGGCGGCCTGGATGAAGATTTCGAGCTGTTCGCGGATTTTGACCTGCCCGGTGTAGTCGGCCAGCCGCTTTGGGCGCAGGGCGCGTTCGAGCGCTTCTTCCTGCGCCGACTTGGTTTGCGGTGCGATGATGCGGTCAACGCTAGGGCCAGCCTTGGCGACCAGTTTGTCGGTTTCGATCATGCGAGAGGTTCCTCACGAATCCAGCGCTGCAACAGCATGTCACCGAGCGCCAGCAACACCGGCCCGAGAAAGATACCGATGAAGCCGAAGACCAGCACGCCGCCGAGCACGCCAAGGGCGATGAGCAGGATGGACAGGCCAGCGCCACGGGCAATCAGGATCGGTTTGACGAAATTGTCGATGCTGCTGATCACGAACAAACCATAGAGCACCATGAAAATCGCCCAGCCGGTCTGCCCTTCGCTATACAGCCAGGCCGCCGCACCGCCCCAGATCAGCGGCGGGCCAACCGGGATCATCGACAGGAAGAAAGTGGCGAAGCCAAGCAGCATGGCCTGTGGCACGCCGGCGATCAGGAAACCGATCATCGCCACCGTGCCCTGTGCCGCCGCCGTGCCGACAATACCGAGCATGACGCCGACCACCGTGCCGCGCGCCTTGTCCAGCATGTTCTCGCCGAGTTCGCCGCCCAGCTTGCGGGCGCCGACATACAGGGCATTGCTGATCGCCGCACCGTCGCGATAGAGAAAGAAGGTAACGAAGAGCACCAGCGCCAACTGCAGCAGGCCGTTGGCCGCAATGCCGCCGAGCGCCAGCGCCAGTTGGCGGGCCGGGGCGATCAGTTGCTTGACCATGCTGTTGAGTTCTTCGCGGTTACCGGCCAGACGATGCCAGTTCGCCTCGATTTCGCTGCCGAAGAAAGGCAGGCCGCTCAACCAACCCGGCGGCTCGGCCGGCAAGCCCTGCTCGATGTAGGGCCGGAGGAAATCGATCAGATTGTCGGCGCCATTGGCCAGCGAACCGGCGAGGAAAACGGTGGGCAACAACATGACCAGAATCAGCGCCAGGGTCATCAGCGAGGCGCCCACCGTATCGCGCCCACCGAGCATCGGCAGCAGCTTTTCGGCGTAGAAACGCCAGGTGCACATCCAGACGACAAAGGCGAACAACACCGCACCGATGAACGGCAACAGCACCGTGATGCAGCCGATGATCAGCAGCACCACCAGCGCGATTTGCGCCAGCCGTTTGGGGTCGTTTTCTTCGATCATCAGACCTTCGACAGCAGTTTGAGGGCAGCCCGGATACCATCCGAGGTACCGATGTCGGCGGGCAATTGCTTCATTGCCGCCGCCGCTTCCTTCTCGTTGTAGCCGAGGGCGAGCAGGGCGTTGGAAATATCCTGCTTGGCGTCGTCGACTGCCGCATGCAGCGAAACGCCCGTCGCATCGGCCAGCTTGCCTTTCAATTCGAGCAGCAGGCGCTCGGCCGTCTTCTTGCCGATACCGGGAATCTTGATCAACCGCCCCAGTTCCTGCTGGGCCACTGCTGCCGACAGATCATTGACCGACAGGCCGGAGAGCACCGAGAGTGCCGTGCGGGCGCCGATGCCCGACACCTTCAGCAACTGGCGGAAGGCGAAGCGCTCGGCTTCGGTCAGAAAACCGTAGAGATAGTGGCCATCCTCACGCACCGCGAAATGCGTCAGCAACTTGGTCTTCTCGCCCGCTGCCGGCAGGTTGTAGAAGGTGCTCATCGGCACGTCAAGCTCGTAGCCGACACCATTTACATCGAGCACGATCTGCGGGGGATTCTTTTCGGCGAGGATGCCGGTCAGTCGTCCGATCATTTCGGGGCAATCTCTTTCTGGAAAAAGTACTGTATTTTCACACAGTTTCTCATCCTATCAGTCGCCCGCCGCGAATACGATATCCAGCCGTCGACATCGCCCCCAAACCCTGCCCGCCGTGGGCGTGAGCAATGGCGCAGGCGAGGGCGTCAGCGGCATCGGCCGTCGGTGCGCCGGGCAGGTTCAACAGCCGGACCACCATGGCCTGCACCTGATCCTTGGCCGCCTTGCCATGGCCGACCACAGCCTGCTTGGTCTGCAGCGCCGTGTATTCGGCGACCGGTAACCCGGCATGAACCAGTGCGCTGATCGCCGCGCCGCGCGCCTGACCGAGCAGCAGCGTCGATTGCGGATTGACGTTCACAAACACTTTTTCCACCGCCGCCTGATTGGGCTGATAGGTCGCGATGACTTCGCTGATGCCGGCGAACAGCGTCTTGATCCGTTCCGGCAGCGATTCCTTGTCGTTCGACTTGATGCAGCCGCTGGCGACGTAAACCAGTTGCTTGCCATGCAGTTCGATGACGCCAAACCCGGTCACCCGCAGACCGGGGTCGATGCCGAGAATACGGGGGGTCGTGATGCTCATTTCGTCTTCGCCACCAGATAAACGCCACTGACGGCCACCACCATGCCAATGGCCGCAGTCAGCGTCAAACTTTCACCGAAAATGAAGAAGGCGATCAGGGCGGTGGTTGGCGGTGTCAGGTAGAACAGGCTGGCGACATTCACCGCACTGCCGCTGCGGATCAGCAGGTTGAGCAGGCTGATCGCCCCGATCGACAGGACCAGCACCAGCCAGCCGAGGGCAAAGACAAACTGGCCGTTCCATTCGATCTGGTAATCCTCGAATACCGCCACGGCAACGGCGGTGACGATGGCCGTCGGCACGAACTGGATGATCGAGCCGGTGCGCAGATCGAACTTTGGACAAAAGCGTTTCTGGTAGAGCGTGCCAGCTGTGATGCCGAGCAACGCGACCAGCGCCGGAATCAGCATCGGCCCCAGCGCCCCGTCGCCCAGCTTGCCGGAAACCACCATGCCGACACCGACAAAGCCCAAGCCCAGCCCGGCCCACTGGCGAGTGCTCACTTTCTCACCCAGCAGCCAGCCGGCACCAAAGGCCGTCAACAGTGGCTGCATGCCGACAACCAGCGCCGTCACCCCGGCCGGCAGGCCGTGTTTGATGGCAACGAAGACACCACCAAGATAAACCGCATGCACCAGCACCCCGGAGATGGTGATATGCAGCCAGTCACGCGGTTTTTCCGGCCACGGCGCCCGGGTCGCCAGCGCAATGACCAGCATCAGCGTGATGACCAGCCCGTAACGGCTGAGCAGGAAAGAAAGCGGTTCGGCGTAGGGCAGGCCGTACTTGGCCCCAATGAACCCGGTGCTCCACAGGAAGACGAAAAGGAATGGATAGAAACGCTGCATGAGCCTCAAGCCAGCCAGTCCGGCGCACAACGCTTGCGCGCTTCGAGCAGGGTTTCAAACAGGGTGCGGGCATCGCCACTGGCCCGATGGCGGCGCAGTTGCAGGCGCAGTTCGACGGCAGCGCGGGTGCCGTGCCACAGGGCCTGTTCGCACTCGTCGAGCAATTCGCGCATGTCCTTGAGGGTAAATGTCGGCACCAGATCGACCGCGTCGTACATCACGCTCAGCCAGACATAGTCATAGCTCCAGGCGTCGCAATACACCGGCTGGCCGCGCAGCTTCTGATTGAGTTCCCGGCAGATATCGAGCGCCGGCCGCCCCTTGGTTTCGAGCAGCGCCCGGGTGATGCCATGGACGTTTTCAGCCGAGCTGTCCCAGTGGTTCCAGCCGGCCTCCGGGCGAATCAGGGAACAGAACGACTGCCCGTCCGGCATGTAATAACCGATCTCGATCGGATAACTGCCCTTGCCGAAACCCGAGGCTTCGATGTCGATGATGACCGGCAGCGCCAACGCCGGCCGGGCGTCGCTGTTCAGCGGAAAGGGGGATTCAGGCCGCACCGGGGCGAAACGCCTGGCGCCTCAGTTGCAAGTCGCCTTGCAGTTGGCCGCATCGGCGGCGCAGGCCTTTTCGTTGTCGATCGTGCAGGTTTGCTTGGTCCGGTAGGTGAAATTGATGCCCTTCGGGTAGGAGCAGACCAGTTTGGTCAGCTTGCCCTGGGCCACCACCTTCAGGCTCGTCGCCTTCAAGGCCTTGAACTGCGCGGCCGGCAGATCGCACGACACGTAGCCGTCGAACTCGCCATCCGCCGATTCCCAGCGCGCCGTGTTCTTCATCGCCCGGTAATCCTCGTAGCGGATGCACGAATCGGTCTGGTTGGCGTAAGCCTTGGCGTTGTCGCTGCAATAGCCGTTGTAGGTGAATTTCAGCTCGTCCTCGGTCGGGCAGGCATTCACCTGGACGGTGCTGGCCAGATCGGGGCAGGAAAACGTGGCAGCGCCGGCCGAAAAACTCAGCGCGGCGACGAACAGGGCAAGGGAAAGCTGACGAAGATTCACGGTGAGTCCTTTGGTTGCAACGGCAAGGCGGGGAGATGTCAGTTTGTCACCCCCGCAAAAGCGGGGATCCAGCTTTCTGATTATTCTGGATTCCCGCCTTCGCGGGAATGACCCATGTTAATTACCAGCCCCACACGGCAGGTCAGTCTTCGATGACGGCCGTGGTGTAGATTTCCTGCACGTCGTCGAGGTTTTCCAGCGCGTCGAGCAGCTTCTGCATGCGCACGCCTTCGTCACCGGCGAAGACGTTTTCGCTGTCCGGCTTCATCGTCACTTCGCCGAACTCCGGCTTGAAACCGGCCGCTTCCAGCGCATCCTTGACGGCCATGTAGTCGTTCGGCGGGGTCAGCACTTCGATCGAGCCGTCATCATTGGTCGTCACATCGTCGGCGCCGGCTTCAATGGCGGCATCCATCAGCGCGCCTTCATCGGTTCCCGGGGCGAAGATCATCTGGCCGCAGTGCTTGAACTGGAAAGCCACGCAGCCGTCGGAACCCATGTTGCCGCCGAACTTCGAGAACGCATGGCGAACTTCGGCCACCGTGCGCACCTTGTTGTCGGTCAGGCAATCGACCATGATCGCCGCGCCGCCGATGCCGTAGCCTTCGTAGCGGATCTCGATGTACTCGACGCCTTCGAGTTCGCCCGTGCCTTTCTTGATCGCCGTGTCGATCTTGTCCTTGGGCATGTTGACGCCCTTGGCCTTGTCGACCGCGACGCGCAGGCGCGGGTTGAAGTTGATGTCGCCGCCGCCCATCTTGGACGCAACGGTGATTTCCTTGGCAATCTTGGAGAAGGCGGCACCGCGCTTCTCGTCCTGGCGACCTTTACGGTGCTGGATATTGGCCCACTTGGAATGACCAGCCATGCTGTTTTCCCTGAATGCAAATAACGAAGAAGGCGAGATTTTACCCGCCCGGCGGCTTCTCGTCAGGCCGGCGTAGCTTGGAAACATTACGCTATTTAACAAAGCCCTATCCCGGCGTTGCTAGAATGCCGGGATACTTTTCCCGCTGGAGCCTGCTGCCATGTCCGAACCCATGTACCTCGCCAAATCCGAAGACGGCTACCCGGCCATGCTGCCGCAGATGGCCAACCGCCACGGCCTGATCACCGGCGCCACCGGCACCGGCAAGACGGTGACCCTGCAGTCGATGGCCGAACGCCTCTCGTTTGTCGGCGTTCCCGTCTTCATGGCGGACGTCAAGGGCGACCTCTCCGGCATGGGCGCCGCCGGCACCCCCTCCGAAAAACTGCTCAAGCGCATCGCCGATCTCGGCCTCGACGGCTTCACGCCTTACGCCAACCCGGTCGCCTTCTGGGATGTCTTCGGCCAGGGCGGCATACCGGTCCGCGCCACCGTCTCCGACATGGGCCCGCTGCTCCTTTCCCGCCTGCTCAACCTCAACGACACGCAAGGCGGCGTCCTGCAACTGGTCTTCAAGATCGCCGACGACCAGGGCCTGCTCCTGCTCGACCTCAAGGACCTGCGCGCCATGGTCCAGCACGTCGGCGACAACGCCAAGAATTTCACCACCGAATACGGCAACGTCGCCTCGGCCTCGATCGGCGCCATCCAGCGCGGCCTGCTGACGCTCGAAGAGCAAGGCGGCGACGTCTTCTTCGGCGAGCCGATGCTCGACATCAATGACCTGATGAAAGTCGACGAAAACGGCCGTGGCGTCATCAACATCTTCTCCGCCGAAAAACTGATCAACTCGCCGACCCTGTACTCCACCTTCCTGCTCTGGATGCTCTCCGAACTCTTCGAGCAACTGCCCGAAGCCGGCGATCTGGAAAAGCCGAAACTGGTCTTCTTCTTCGACGAAGCCCACCTCCTCTTTTCCGATGCCCCCCAGGCGCTGACCGACAAGGTCGAGCAGGTTGTCCGCCTGATCCGCTCGAAGGGCGTCGGCGTCTATTTCGTCACTCAGAACCCGCTCGACGTCCCGGAAAAAATCCTCGGCCAGCTCGGCAACCGCGTCCAGCACGCCCTGCGCGCCTTCACCCCGCGCGACCAGAAAGCCGTGCAGGCCGCAGCCGAAACCATGCGCGCCAACCCGAAATTCGATGCCGCGGCGGTGATCACCGAACTCGGCGTCGGCGAAGCGCTGGTTTCATTCCTCGACGAAAAAGGCCGGCCGACCATCGTCGAACGCGGCTTCATCTTCCCGCCCGCCTCCCGCCTCGGCCCGCTGACGCCCGAAGAACGCCAGGCCATGATCCAGGCCAGCCCGCTGCTCGCCACCTACGGCCAGACCATCGACCGCGAATCCGCCTACGAAATCCTGCGCGGCAAACCCGCCGCCACCCAGGCCGCCCCCAGTGCCATCCCCGCCCCACCGGCCGGTAACGGCAACCTCAACGACGCAGACTGGGGCAACAGCGCCAACCGCGAACCCGCCCCACAACCCAGACAAAGCGCCCCCGCCCCACAACCCAGACAAAGCGCCCCCGCCCCGCAGGAAAGCTCGGGCGGCGGCCTGTTCGGCGGACTCGGCGAAATCCTGACCGGCAGCACCGGCCCGCGCGGCGGTCGCCGCGAAGGCGTGCTGGAGAGCGCCGCCAAGAGTGCCGCCCGCGGCGTGGCTGGTACGGTTGGTCGGGAAATTGGCAAGCAGATTCTGCGTGGAGTGCTGGGGTCGATTCTGGGTGGGCGACGCTGAAATACAAAGGGACCCACGCAGGCTGATAATTTCGACGTTAGGCATAGCAATGACATCAGGTCTGAACCAATTCATTCAATCAGCCAACGAGACTGCGGCGATCAAATTACAGTTTGACCTTGTCTGCTCGAATGCCAATCTTGTAAACCCAGAGTGCGGAGCCATCGGCGACGCACTCAATACTGATCTCGCAACACCTGGAATCTATTATTGGTCAATGCTTGTTGGTGAGAGCGAATACAAAATATACGTTGGCAAAACGAACTCACTCCTGCGCCGAATAAAGGACTACCTGAAGGAGTTTCAGCCGCACTCGCCGAACGACTACAAGCTACGTATTTTTCAGCAGGCTGCTGTGAAGCGTTACCCCAACGCCAAGTTTTCGCTTCGATTTTTCAGCGCCAATGTCGCTAATCTCACAAAGCTCGAGAACGATATGGTTACCCTTCTTGACCCTTTATTAAATCAACGAGCCAAGCCACCAGCGCAAGCGAAAACAGCACTCCAGCATGCGTTCGAGGCTTATTACATAGCGGGGTTTTCAACGCTGCTAGAACAATAAGGGACCATGCTTTACAGGCCCACTCCGGTCCCAACCGTTTAATCTCTCCATGCGCACGGTGTAAAGTATCGGCATGGCACCTACAGTTCTTCGTGACGGTCAGTTTCGGCTATTCTTCTTTTCTCGGGAGGAGCCGCGCATCCATGTTCATGTCTCACACCCTGACGGCGAAGCAAAGTTCTGGCTGACGCCCAGTGTTCACCTGGCAACGTCGGCTGGTCTCAACCAGCGCCTGCTGCGTGAAGCACAATCCGTTGTTGAAAACCATCTTGGGGAGATTACCAATGCCTGGCACAGTCATTTCGGCACCTGAAGTCACCCACGTTTCAAAACACGGATTCTGGTTGTTGCTGGCGGATGAAGAGGTTCTCCTGCCGTTTGAGCAATTCCCGTGGTTTCGCCGCGCCACCATCGATCAGATTTCTCATGTCGAATGGCCTACGCCGGAGCATCTTTACTGGCCAGAGTTGGATATCGATCTTTCGCTTGAGTCGATTCGCCAACCGGATACGTTCCCGCTGGTATCAAAAGCGCTGCCCTGACGCGCCGCCAACTAAAACAATTGGGGAAAGCCCCCAATGGCACTACCTTAATGCTTCGTCATGAAGCATCTGTTGTTGTTTCATGAGTGCAGCCTTGAGGATATGGCGGGGTTGAGTGAGGAGTGATTGCGGTTTGGCTCGTCGCTTGACGGCGCGGGGTTCGACCCGGCCTGGCCGGTTTGGCAGTCGCAATCGAGAGACCCCGGCGAGGAGATAAGCGCGGCGTGGTGCCAGCCGTCCTCGGGGTGCATGGCGCAGGTTTTCCTCGAAAGCGCGGACCAGTTGCAGGGTTGCCTTGAAGCTCAACTGACGGGGTAGAACATGACCAAGGAGGGCCGCCTGAGCCATTACCGCACGGACCAGGTTGTAGGCCAGCAGGTGCACGGCAATTTCCTTTTTGACCATTTCCGGACTTTTGCAGCGCAGCACCCCCATCTGCATCACGGTCTTGATCGAACGCAAGTCCAGTTCCACCTGCCAGCGAGCATGATAGAGAACCAGCAGTTCTTTCTTGCTGACTTGCCCTGCCTCGATGAGGCTCGTCACCAAGGTCAAGCCACCGACGCGGGCTTCCCGCAAGAGCAGGCTTTCAGGCATCGCAGCAAAGGTTGCGGCATCCATCCAGGCGGGACGTTGCGGACGCACCCAGGCGACAACGTGATCCTTTGATCCCAGCCGCCGCCCTCGGCGAAAGTCGGTATGCCGCAGTTGGTGCTGCCGCACAACCACATCCACCCCGTGCCGGATCAGCCAGGCCAGCATGAAATAACCGGAGAAATAGCGGTCGGCGATGGCGATATCGCCTGATCGAAAGTGAGGGGTCAATTGCCAGAGCAGTGATGTCTCTCCGGTTCGTTTGCCCTCGCAAGGTCCAGTAGCCCATTCCAGCACCGCGCCGCAGGATAAGGAGATGATCGCCACCAGGCGCGCCAGCGGAAAGCCCAGACCTGCTTTCTGGATTTTGCTCTGGGGAAACTCGGACTGGTTCGCCGGGGTGTCGGGCATGGAAACCGTCGTGCCGTCGATGAGCTTGACCTCCCGACCGCGCCAGCGCCAGGCATCGGGCTGAGCCACGTTCAGCCGTTCTCCGACTTCTCGACCAAGCCGCTCAACCAGGTTCAGCGCCAGTCGTGCCCGCGCCTTGCAGTAGGGACCGTTGTTCAGACTGCACGGCGACTGCCCTAGCGCCACCCGCTGACTGACCCCTCGGGCTACGGCGTCTTGGCAGCTTTGATCTGCCCCCAGCACTTGCTCGATAAAGAGAATCAGGGTTTGCAGCGGGCCATAGACGCGCTCACGACGGTTTTCCGCTGCTTCATTGATCCACTGCGTCAGGCTTTGCTGCGGAATGACTTGCCCCAACGCAGCGCCCGGTCCTTGGGCAAATCGCCCGCAAAAGCGTTTGACCTGTCCTGCAATTCGCCGCCGCTTGATATCATCCATTTGGGCTGACCCTCTAGCGTTATGTGGCACGGATTCGACACCCGCATCGTAACGCTTCGAGTTCGTCAGCCCATTTCTATCTCGTTGTTTGAAATACGAATTTGCTTAAGGTAGTGCCATTAGGGAAAGCCCCCTATTGTTAGCAAGCCGCTCCAGTCCTTAAAACAATACCGGGCCAACCATCATTGTCAGTCATTACACCAATGATGCATCTCTTACCAACAGGAGAACGCCATGGAAAAGAAGGGAAAGTTCGTCCGCATGTCGCTTGTCGAATTCACCGGCTGGCTCAATGCCAATCGGTTCGACCGGCAGATCGGCGTCATCCAGAACCACCACACCTATATCCCGGCTTATGCCCATTTCAAGGGCAATAACCACATCGCCCTGTGTGAAAGCATGGAGCGCTCCCATCTGGAGCGGGGATTTGCTGAGATCGCCCAGAACCTGACGATATTCCCGGATGGTGACGTTGTTTTGTGCCGCAGCTTCAACACGATTCCGGCCGGCATCAAGGGGGCTAATCGAAATGGCCTGTGCATCGAGAATCTGGGTAACTTTAATCTGGGCGGGGACGTCATGAGCGAGGCCCAGCGCAAGGCTATCGTGGCGGTTAACGCACGGCTGCTGATGCGTTTTGGCCTGCCTTGCGACACCGATCATGTGGTCTATCACCACTGGTGGGATCTGAATTCCGGACAACGTACCAACGGCAGCGGCAACACCAAGTCTTGCCCGGGCACCGCGTTCTTTGGCGGCAACAGCGTGGCTGCCGCCCAGGCCGACTTTCTCCCGCTGATCGCCGCTGCGATGGGCGCGGCGGCCAATCCACCCGCGCCGCCGCAGGCCCTGTTCCAGGGCGAGGTCAATACCCCCTCGCTTCGTATCCGCGACACGCCTGGCGTCGATGGCACCCAACTCGGTGCTGTGGCCAATGGCGCGCTGCTGGCGATCTACGAGGTGCGTAACGGTTGGTACCGCATCCATCCGACGGCGCAACGCTGGGTCAGCGGCCGCTACGTCGCCAAGCGGGAATAACGGCGAACCTCCCGCCAAATAACGCGTCGAACGCCTACCCCTCACTGGAGCACAGCACCATGCCAGGAACCGTTCGCCTTCACCGCGTCTTGAAAGCCCCGGCCGAGCGCGTGTATCGCGCCTTTACGACCCCCGAAGCGATGAGCAAGTGGTTGCCGCCCCATGGTTTCACCTGCACGGTTCACCACATGGAGGCGCGGGTGGGCGGGACTTTCCGGATGTCTTTCACCAACTTCACGACGCAGCAAGCGCATACCTTCAGTGGCGAGTATCTCGAACTCGTTCCCGACAAGCTGCTGCGCTACACCGACCAGTTCGACGACCCCAATCTGCCGGGCGTCTTGCAGGTGAGCATTTCGATGACGCCGGTCTTATGTGGCACCGAGCTCAATATCGTCCAGGAGAACATTCCGGACGCGATTCCGGTCGAGATGTGCTATCTCGGCTAGCAGGAATCGCTGAGTCAGCTGGCGGCGCTGGTTGAACCGGAAATTCCCCAGTAACCCTTTTCGCCCCCCAAATTCATCACGCAAGGAGAACCGGCATGATCTACAAAGGCAGTTGTCACTGCGGGCAAATCGCTTTCGAGGTGGAAGGCGAACTGGCCAAGGTCATGGATTGCAATTGCTCCATCTGTTCGCGCATGGGCTCGCTGCACTGGTTCGTGCCGCGCGACACGTTGCGCCTGCTGACGCCGGAGAGCAACCTGGCGACCTACAGCTTCGGCAAGCAGTCGATCAAGCATCACTTCTGCCCGAAGTGCGGCATCCATCCGTTTGGCGAGGGCACGGACCCGGCCGGGAACCGCATGGCGGCGGTGAATGCGCGTTGTCTTGAGGACGTCGATCTCTCGGCGCTGGCGGTCATTCATCTTGATGGTCGGTCTCTGTAGATTTTCGAGCTATCTCACCGATCGGTCGCAGCAGCAAAACAGGGGGAGACCAACCGGATACATTTCCGCTGGTGTCCAGGGCAGGGCGATAAGGCCTTTACACGTGACTGCCCTTGCCGGCCAGATGGTCGAAGAGGGCCGCAGCAGCCTGGCTGAGTGCGGCCCGCGAGCGGATGCATAGCTGCAGGTCACGCGGCGCCCATGAGTCGGTGATTTCTATCGTTTTTACGCCATCGGTAGCGGCGGAACGCGGCACCATGCCGATGCCGACGCCGGCCGCTACCATGCGGCAGACGGCGCTGAAGCTGCGGACCTGGATGCGGACGTCGAGCCGGCCGCCGAGCCTCGCGGCGTGGTTCATCATGAAGGTGTGGATGGCGCTGCCGGCGTGCAGGCAAACGAAGGGCTCGGCCAGCACGTCGGCGAAGGCCAGTTCGCTTTTTTCGGCCAGCGGATGGCCGGGGGCGACGATGAGGACCAGCCTGTCCTGCCGGTAGGGCCGGGTTTCGACCCCGGTCAGCCCGACTTCCGAGGCGACGACACCGATTTCCACCTGGCCGGCCGCGACGGCCTGGATGATTGCCGGGCTGGGCTGTTCTTCGAGGCTGACGCGGACGCGCGGGTGTTCACGCAGGAAATCGCCGAGGTCTTCGGGCAAGAAACAGTTGATGGCGTTGGTGTTGGCGAAGACGGTGACCTGGCTGTGCAGGCCGCTGGCGTAGGGGGCCAGGTCGGCGTGCATCTGTTCGAGTTGGGCGAAGACTTGCCGGGCGTGGCGGAGCAGCGATTCGCCGGCCGGGGTCGGATTCAGGCCGCGGGCATGGCGTGAGAAGAGCGGGATGCCAAGGGCGGCTTCGAGCTGCGTCAGCCGATGGCTGGCCGAGGAGGGGGCGAGATGCACCAGTTCAGCCGCCCGGGTCAGGCTGCCGGAATCGGCGATGGCGGCGACCAGCCGCAGGTCGGGAAGATCGTAGCGCATGGTTTCGTCCATAACGAATGCTTGGTTTGAATAATACCAATTGCCCTCCCTTCCAGTCTGCCTTTTAATCGATTCCGGCATAACCAACTAGAGAACAACTTTGGATAAATCGAACGCTTACGGGGCAAGTCTGGCACTGCTGGCGGCTCTCGGCTTTTCGCTGAAGGCGATTTTCGTCAAGCTGGCCTATCCGTACGGCGTCGATGCCATCACCCTGCTCGCCTTGCGCATGGGCTTTGCGCTGCCGGTTTTCCTGTGGGTCGGGCTGGCCGGGCAGAAGGCGGGGGCCAGCCTGTCGCGCGGCGATTGGGGCCGACTGGTCACCCTCGGCTGCCTTGGCTATTACGGCGCCAGTATTCTCGATTTCTGGGGGCTGGAATACATTTCGGCCGGCCTGGAACGCCTGATTCTGTTCACCTACCCGACGCTGACCCTCCTGATCGGCGTGCTCTTCCAGGGCAAGCCCTTCACCCGGCGCGAGGGCATCGCGGTGGCGCTGTGCTACTCGGGCATCGGCTTCGCGTTCATCCACGACCTTGGCCTGGGCGATACCCGCAGCGTGCTGATCGGCGGCGCCCTGGTCTTCGGCTCCAGCGTTTCGTATGCGCTCTACCTGTCCGGCAGCGCGCCGATGATCGCCCGGCTCGGCGCGATGCGCTTTTCGGCGCTGGCCATGCTGGTCTCGTCGGCCGTCACCTTGCTGCATTTCATGGCCGTGCAGCCGTTCTCGGCCTTCATCCAGCCGCTGCCGGTCTACGGCTGGGGGCTGGCGATGGCGATCTTTGCCACCATCGTGCCGGTCTTTGCCCAGTCGGCGGCCATTCGGCGGATCGGCGCCGGGCAGGCTTCGCTGTTCGGCATGGTCGGCCCGATGCTGACCATAGGCTTCGGCTGGTGGCTGCTCGACGAAGCCGTCTCAGCGGCGCAGATGGCCGGTGCGGCGCTGGTTGTCGTTGGAATATTGATCGTCAGCCGCAGGTAAAACGCTTCGGAGTAGAATCCCCGGCATGATCGGGATTCTGCTCATCACCCACGGTAGCTACGGCGAGGCACTCATTCAGAATGCCTGCCATGTGCTGAACAAGCGGCCGCCGCAGTTGAACCAGCTTGGCGTCTCCGCCCAGGATGACCCGCTGGACCTGCTGCCGTTGGCGCGTGAGATGCTCGATCTGGTCGATCACGGCAAGGGCGTGCTGGTGCTGACCGATATTTTCGGCGCCTCGCCATCCAACCTTGCCCTGAAATTGCTCGAACCCGGCCACGTCGAAGGACTGACCGGCGTCAATCTGCCGATGCTGATGCGCGCGCTGACCTATCGCGACAAAGGCATGGATACCCTGCTTGTTCGAGCCCGCGATGGCGGCCGTGACGGCATCCTCAACATGTCGGACCATTAAAAACATGCTTACCCAAGAAACCGAAATCATCAACAAGCTGGGCCTGCATGCCCGCGCTTCCGCCAAACTGACCCAGCTCGCCGGCAAGTACAAGTGCGAAGTCTGGATGAGCAAGGGCACGCGCCGCATCAACGCCAAGAGCATCATGGGCGTGATGATGCTGGCCGCCGGCAAGGGCTCGAAGGTGACGCTGGAAACCAATGGCGCCGATGAAGCCGAGGCCATGGAAGCCTTGCTGGCGCTGATCGCCGACTATTTTGGCGAGGGGGAATAAATGAATCGACCCCCACGCTCGCCTGGCTCGCAGCCCCCCGAGGGGGCGTCGGCCTTCCTTGAGGCGGCTCTGCGAAAGGCCGAGTCATGAGTTTCACACTGCACGGTCTGGGAGTTTCCGGCGGTATCGCCATCGGGCGGGCCATGCTGATGTCGCACGCGACGCTTGAGGTCTCGCACCTGACCCTGGCGCCGCGGATGGTCGACAAGGAAATCGAGCGCTTCGACAAGGCGGTCAATGCCGTCAAGGAAGAGCTGATCCTGATGAAGGAGAACACTGAGCACGCCCCGGCCGAGCTCAATGCCTTCATCGACATCCACACCATGTTCCTCGAAGACCCGGAACTGGCCGTCAAACCGCGCGACATCATCCGCGAGCGCCGCTGCAACGCCGAATGGGCGCTGGTCCAGCAGATGGAGCAGCTGGTCGGGCAATTCGAACAGTTCGACGACCCCTACCTGCGCGAGCGGAAATTCGATGTCGTGCAGGTCGTCGAGCGCGTCGTCAAGGAACTGCTTGGTCACCGCAGCCGCAACGCCCTGAAAACGGCCAAGCGCTCCAAGGAAGAGGCGCTGATCGTCGTCGCCCACGACCTGTCGCCGGCCGACACCATCGCCTTCAAGGAACACCGCTTCGCCGCCTTCATTACCGATGTCGGCGGCGCCACCTCGCACACCTCCATCCTCGCCCGTTCCATGGCGATCCCGGCCGTGCTCGGCCTGGAAAACGCCCGCGGCCTGATCCGCGACGGCGAGCAGCTGATCGTCGATGGCCTGCGCGGCGTCGTCATCGTCAATCCCGATCAGCGGGTGCTCGACGAATACCAGCTGCGCAAGGAACAGATCGAGCTTGAGAAAACCAAGCTCAAGCGCCTTAAAACCGCCAAATCGGAAACGATCGATGGCGTTTCAGTGCAGCTGTTTGCCAATATCGAACTGCCGAATGACGTCCCGGTCGCGCTGGAGTCCGGCGCCGAGGGCATCGGCCTGTTCCGTACCGAATTCCTCTTCCTCGACCGCGGCGACATGCCGGACGAGCAGGAGCAGTACGAAGCCTATAAAAAAGTGGTCAAGGGCATGGCCGGGCGACCGGTCACCATCCGTACCTTCGACCTTGGCGCCGACAAGGATCTGCGCCCGGACAACTCGGCCGGCGACCGGGTCAAGACCAACCCGGCCCTGGGCCGGCGGGCCATTCGCCTGTCGCTGGCCGAGCCGCGGATGTTCCAGATCCAGCTGCGGGCCATCCTGCGCGCCTCGAAGCACGGCCCGATCAAGCTGCTGATCCCGATGCTGGCGCACGCCCATGAAATCGACCAGACGCTGGCCGCCCTCGAACAGGCCAAATCCAGCCTGCGCGGCGAAAAAGCCGCCTTCGACGAGAACATCGAAGTCGGCGGCATGATCGAGATTCCCGCCGCCGCACTGGCCATCGGCCTCTTCCTGCGCCGGCTCGATTTCCTGTCGATCGGTACCAACGACCTGATCCAGTACACGCTGGCCATCGACCGTTCCGACGAACAGGTGGCCGGCCTCTACGACCCGCTGCACCCGGCCGTGCTGATGCTGATCGCCCATACGCTGGCTAGCGCCGAGAAAGTCGGCATTCCGGTTTCCGTCTGCGGCGAAATGGCCGGCGACCCGGACCTCACCCGCCTGCTGCTCGGCATGGGCCTGCGCATTTTCTCGATGCATCCGTCGCAGATCCTGAAGGTAAAGAACCGCGTGCTGAAGGCCGAGGTCAACGAACTCGCCCCCAACGTCCGCAAGATGCTGCGCCTCGATGAGCCGACCAAGCTGCGCGAAGCACTGGAGAAGCTGAATAGCTGATTCCCCGCTCGCGGCGGGGGAGCGGCTGAGCGCTTGATTCCGGCCGGATCAAAGGCCGGGCGGCCAGTCAGCGGATGGCGGTCGCCGCCTCCAGTGCCGCCGTGGCCGTCAGCCGCTCGCCGACCAGCCCGGCCCGACGCCTGAGTTCAGCCAGCACCTGGCTCGAAGTGGTGTGCGAGGCAGCCAGTTGCTCACGCCGATCGCGCTCCTCGATCAAGGCCAAAGCCTGCTGGCGCCAGGCGACCAGCTTCGGTTCATGCTCATGGTGCAGGTGGTGTCTGCGATGCAGGGTGAACCAGCGATGGGCTTCCGCCTCATCCGGCGCAACCCCCTGACCGATCTGGTACATCAGGCCAATCTGGAGCTGCGACACCTTGTCGCCCTGCTCAGCCGCCTGCCGGTACCACTGCATGGCCGTTGTGTAGTCCAGCCGTACGCCATCGCCATGCTGATGGATCACCGCCAGGTTGTACGCCGCATCGACATTTCCCTTGGCGGCCAAATCCTTCCAGATCGAGACAGCCCGGCTCGTTTCACCGCCCCTGTGCAGCATGGCCGCCTGACGCAGCTCATCATCGGGGCTTCCCGCCAGCGCAGAAAGACTGCCCAGCGAAAAACACATGGCAAGACAAAATTGGCATATCAGACGGGGCATGGCGACTCTCCAAAAATAAGCTTTCCGCCCTCGATGGCCGTCATGGGACAAATCTGCCTGCAGCTCAAACGATGCGGAATCGGCAAAATCCTATGCCCACACCCCCTACTTTGGAACTAGACAAATTGTCGCGCGGCAATTTGTCGCATTCCGCAAATAGGCCAATCCCCGGAAAATCAGGACCCGCTTAAATACCAATAATTCAGGGAGAGTTTCATGGGGTACCGCATCCGCCCGTTGGCCGCTGCAATGGCTGTCGCGTTTTCGACCATTTCCTGGCAACAGGCCCAAGCGCAAACGACCCTCAACGAGGTCGTGGTAAGTGCTGGAAAAATCCGTGACGCAGCCACGCCGCAGCAAATCGGCGCTGCCGAGATTGCCGCCCAACACGCCATTACCCGCGATACCGCAGCCTTGTTGCGCGACGTTCCCGGTGTCAGCCTCTATGGTGCCGGTGGTGTTTCCAGCCTACCCGTCATCCACGGCCTGGCTGATGACCGCCTGCGCATTACCGTCGACGGCATGGACTTCATCGCCTCCTGCCCCAACCACATGAACCCGCCGCTCTCCTACCTGGATCCGACCAACGTCGCCAAGATCAAAGTCTTCGCAGGCATTGCACCGGTCAGCGTCGGCGGTGACAGTATCGGCGGCGCCATCGTTGCCGAGACGGCTACCCCGCAATTCGCTGCGCCGGGCCAGGGAACGCTGGCCAAGGGTGAGGTCGGCGCCTTCTTCCAAAGCAACAACAAGGCTCAGGGCGGCAACCTTTCAGCCACCCTGGCTACTGAAAACATCAGCGTCAGCTACACCGGCGCCATGACCAAGGCTGAAAATTACACGGCTGGCGGCGATTTCAAGACTTGGACAACGACCGGCCGCATTGGGCATACGCTGGCCCTCGACGAAGTCGGCTCGACGGCTTACGAAAGCCGTACCCACACCCTCGGCTTTGCCGTACGTGGCGGCAATCATCTGGTCGAGGCCAAATTCGGCTATCAGGACGTCCCCTATCAGCTCTACCCCAACCAACGGATGGACATGTTGGACAACGAGCAGAAACGCATCAACCTGCACTACCTTGGCCAGTACGACTGGGGCATGTTCGATATCCGCGCCTACCATGAGACCGTCGATCACTTCATGGATTTCGGGGCAGACAAGCGGTATTGGTACAGCGGCATGTCGGGCGGATCGAACTCACTCAACGGCACCCCCTGCTCACCGATCACGGGTGGCATGGGAGGCTGTGCCGCAGGCATGCCGATGTACTCAAGCAGCAAAACGACGGGCGTCAACCTGAAGGCCGATGTTGACCTGGGCACCAACGACCTGCTGCGCATCGGTGCGCTTTACCAGCATTACACGCTCAACGACTGGTGGCCGGCCTCCGGTGGCGGCATGTACCCGAACACCTTCGACAACATCAAGGATGGCAAACGTGACCGCCTGGGTATTTTTGCCGAATGGGAACGCCGTATTGGCAAGCAATGGACAACCTTGCTCGGCGCACGTTACGAACGGGTTGAAAGTGATGCAGGTGACATTCAAGGCTACAGCAGCAGCTACGCTACCGATGCTAACGCCTTCAACAATCGTGACCACAAGCGTACCGACAACAATGTCGACCTGAGCGCCCTCGCCCGGTATACGGCGAACAACATGTCCGACATCGAGTTCGGCCTGGCCCGCAAGGTGCGTTCGCCCAACCTGTACGAGCGCTACACCTGGTCGACCTCGACCATGGCCGCGTTGATGAACAACTTCGTCGGCGATGGCAATGGCTACGTCGGCAACATGGACCTGAAGCCGGAAAAGGCCTACACCGCCTCCCTCACCTTCGACTGGCATGCTGCAGACCGAAACTGGGAATTGAAAGCGACACCGTTTTACACCCATGTTGACGATTTTATTGATGCCACCCGTCTGACTGCATTCGCAAACACCAACAACCAGTTTGTCGTTCTCAAATACGCCAACCAGTCTGCCCGCCTCTACGGCCTCGACCTCTCCGGTCGCATGCCGCTGGCCAAGACCAGCATGGGTGAATTCGGCCTGCGCGGTTTGATGAACTACACCAAGGGTGAAAACCGTGACACGGGCGGCAACCTGTACAACATCATGCCGCTCAACGGCAAGGTGGCACTGACCCACCAGTACGGCAGCTGGAGCAATGCGCTGGAACTGGTTGGCGTCACTGGCAAGAACGACACCTCCTCGGTCCGTAACGAAGTCCACACCGCCGGCTACAGCCTTACCCATCTGCGCACCAGCTACACGTGGAAAAACGTGCGTGTCGACTTCGGCATCGAAAACCTGTTCGACCGCTTCTACTACCTGCCGCTGGGCGGTGCCTATACCGGCCAAGGCACAACGATGAGCGCTACCGGAACTTATTCGCCGGCCTATGGCATCGTCGTCCCCGGTATGGGCCGTTCGATCTATGCGGGCGTGAACGTCAAGTTCTAAACCGCACCTCGCTCCCCGTACAACCCCGGCCCGGTGCCGGGGTTTTTCCATGCCAAGTGAGGGCAACGCCATGCGCAATCATCCGAATCCCCGCGAGCCGTCGCTTTACGACGCCACCCCTGGTACTCAGCTCTATGCAGTGGGCAGCAAGGGAAAAGCCTGGCGACTCTGCACCGGCTTGGTTCGTTTCGACACCATCGCCAGCGACGGCAATGCCACCTTCGCCAGCCTGGCCATCGCCGGCGACATTCTCGGTTGCGAAACCCTGCTCTTCGGCTGCTATACCTTCCGCGCCACCGCGCTGACCCATTGCCGCCTGACGCCATGGCCGGAGGGTGCCACAGCCATCGACAGCACATCGCTGCTTGCCTCGCTGGCCAATGCCCAGCAGCGCGCTGCCGACCTGGTGGCGCTGCGCGGCGGACAGGCAGCCAACCGCGTTCTCAGCCTGATTCGTCTGCTCTCGGACGGCGCCGGGCGGGTCGTCCTGCCCACCCGCCAGGACATCGCCGATATCACCGACCTGCGCTTCGAAACGATCTCGCGCATCATCAAGGTGCTGGAACGCACCAAGGTACTGACGCCCGTCCGGATCGAGGGGGTTCATGCCACGCGCAGTTTCCAGACCAATCTGGTGCTTGCCGCCTAGACCTAGCCGTCAGAAGCGAAGACCGGTCGCTTTCTCGACCACTTCGGTCGAGACCACGCCAGACAGTTTTTCCTTCCGCCCCGCACCATCGAACAGAAAGGTGCGCGGCAACTCGCCGCCCCAAGCGGGATCAATGGCGTAGGCAATCGCTTCCGGATTGTCATTACCGTAAGCGTAGCGCGGCCCGGCCAGCGCGTAGCGGCTGAGCATCGGCCAGAGTTGAGCGGTTTCCGGCTCAGCCGCCACGGTAATCACGCGCAGCTTTTTGTTGCTTTTGACCAAGCGGGAAAACAACTTCAGATTTGCCTTGCAGTAATTGCAGTCGGATGACCACAAGGTGACGACGGTCGGCTGCTTGTGGCTATCGGCGCTGAGCAGGCGCTGCGCTGCGACACGGTCGAGCGGCACGAAATCGGCGGCAGCCAGCGGCCCCGCCGCGATCAGGAAAACAAGAGGGAGTAAGCGGCGAATCATGGCAGCGGGAAGAGGCGGAAACCTTCTTTTTCAGTTCGCCAGAAGACGAAGAGCTTGTCGTGCCGACGGATGACCCGTGCCTGATCCGAGGCCGCATCGGTTGCCGCCAGGGCAATTTCAGTGAAGCTCTTGCCGCTATCGGATGAAACCTGGGCACGCAATTGCGTCCGCTCGCCGTCGAATTCCTTCCAGGCAATGGCCAGCTTGCCCCCCGCTGCAGCCATGTCGGCATGCGCTGCACGGGCGCCGCCAACCTGCCGCTGGCCTTCGACTCGAACTTCGGCGCCGGGAACCAATTGACCGTAGAAGACGCGGCCGGCGCCATCTTTCTGATTGAACCAGACCGCGTGGCGCATGCCCTGCTCATCGACCACCAAAGAAGGGCCATGATGCGGGCAGCCATCGACCTTCCAGCGATCGAAAGTAGCCCGCTGCACGCTTTCCACCTGGCCATCCGGCTTCAGTCGGGCCAGCGCATGATCGCGCTCGTTCGGTTCGAAGACGTGGCGCCACATGAAGAGCGGCGCACCATCGCGGTCGAGCGCACTGGTCACCCGGCAGCATTCGCAGGAGTGGTCAGCCAGTTTGTATTCGGGCTGGAAACTGCGGCCGCCGTCGGTCGACAACGCGGCGTATATCGCCGCCCCCCGATAAGGTTTTTTGCCGGATTTGGCGGCCTCGAGGTCGCGCTTGTCGATCCAGGCCAGGATCACCTTGTTGTCCGGCGTTGTGAGCAGGGACTCGAAACGGTGGGTGATTTCGGCTGGATCCTTGTGCACCGTGAGCGGGGCGGAAAAACGCTGCCCATCGTCGGCGCGGGCCAGCCGGATGGCGCCGCTGTAGGGCTTGCCGAGCGGGCGGGTCCAGGCCACCAGCAAGCCGCCATCAGCCGCGAAGGCTATTTTCGGACGGTTTTCACCATCGGCAGAAATTTGCTCGGGTTGTGCGTTAACCGCCGTTGGTGCCGACCAGGTCTTGCCGTCGTCATTACTGCGGTAAAGCATGACGTGCTCGCCCTGTTTGGTTGCAACCAGCAGGCTGCCGTCAGGGGCAAAAGCCGCCGAGGCGCCCAGTTCCTGCTTGGCCGCCTTGGCCATGCCGGGCATGGCGTCGGCCGCCGAAGCTCCCGGTGCGACGAGCGCGAGCATCAGTGCACCGCTGACCGCGGCGAGTAGCTTAGTAGTCAACACGAATCTCGCCATGGAAAGTACGTTGCGGGTAGGGGTGGAAAGCGTAGTACTTCTCGTTGGTCAGGTTATCGACCCCGAAGGCGGCAGTCATCCCCTTGGCAAAGCGGTAGGACAACTTGGCATCGAAGGTCGAGAAGGAACTGTTCCCACCATAGGTATCCGGCCATTGATCGGAGTTGTCGGCATTGTTGTATTGCTTGCCGCTGTACTTGTAGCCGAGCGAGCCGCTCACCTGGTCATTAAAGCGATAGACCGCCAGCAGGGAAGCGCGCCAGTCCGGCACCCGAATCACCCATTTGCCAACACTGGCCGGATTGAGTTGGTTCTCCAGCACTTTGGAACGGGCATAGGTCAGGCTGGCCGTCAGATCGAGGCCACGCATCACTTCCGGCGCCACATAGGCGACTTCTGCCCCGCGCACGCGCAGCTTGTCGATATTCTGGTTGCGCGTTACCAAGCTGTAGTCGGTAAAGCTATAGAGGGCATCGCGCACGATTTCCTCGAACAGCGAGAGGCGCAGAACGCCGCCACCGACCGCGCCTTCGGCCGTCAAATCCTTGGCGAAGATTTTTTCCGGTTTCAGGTTGGGGTCGCTGATACGGAAGGCTCCCGTCGTTTCATTCTTCTCGGTCTGATAGAGCTCGGTTACCGTCGGGAAGCGATAGGCCTTGCCCAAAGAGGCACGCAAATTCCAGTCCGCCGTCGCTTGCCAGGCGAGACTGAGTTTCGGCGACGTACCGCTGGCCTCGCGGTCGCTGAAACTGTTGTTGCCCAGAGTCGTCGTGTAAATCAGGCCTTGTGTCGCCTCCCATTGCTCATGGCGCACGCCGGCAGTCAAACTCCACTTGGGCGCCAGTTTCCACTCGTCCTGAATGAACAACGCCTGGGTCTTCGTGCGGCCATGATTACGGTTGGTCAGCGCCGTCTTGCTGCTTTCGTTAACCCAACTGGTCGAGTTGTATTTTTCGTAGTCGTAGTTGTAGGCGTCATGATGCAGGCCAGCCG
This sequence comes from Ferribacterium limneticum, assembly GCF_020510625.1. NCBI lineage: Bacteria > Pseudomonadati > Pseudomonadota > Betaproteobacteria > Rhodocyclales > Azonexaceae > Ferribacterium > Ferribacterium limneticum. The sequence continues at coordinate 4,079,010 of NZ_CP075191.1, forward strand.
TCACCGTGTGCCCAGCCTTGCCGCCGCTCGGCTTCCAGATCAGGCGCAGGTCGGCATTGTTCCAACCGGTACCATCAGAAAAGGCAACGCTACCGCCGGTCGCTGTGGGACTGGAGGCGGCACGGGCAATATCGGTTGGGGTTTCGTAGAGTGAAAAAGCGCTTTCCAGTCGCCAATCGTCAGCCAGCCTGCTATCGAAAGTCAGGCCGTAAAGCCGGTTGACCGTCTCGCTATTGCCCGGTGCGAAGGTCGATGCGGCCACCGTATAACGCTGGCCGTTCACCAGAATGGCACTGGTGCCGGTAGCTGAAGTAACCGTTTGCCCGGCCGCATTCTTCAGGTAGCTCTCCGCCCGGGTCGTCGAGTCGTTGCGCCATTCCCCAAACGTGAAGGCCAGCCGGCTTTCCGGCCCGAAGTCGTAAGCCAGGCGAATTTTCCCGACATCCTGCACGGTGTGGTCGATGCTGGTGGCGCCGACGATGACGCGCTGTACGCCGGAAGGATCCTTGTCGACGGTATAACCCGAGTAAGGCACGCTACCTGCGCCGCTAGTCGCCCGCGTGGCGGTGGCAAAGCTCATCGGCTGGGCACGACTGTCGAGGTGATTGGCCATCAGCGAAACCGTCAGGCCGCCAACGCGGAAACCACCGCTGGCTTGCTCCTGATGGCCATAGGCCGTCATGTCGGTACCGTAAAGCTTGTAGGGCTGGGAAAATGCTTGGACTCGCGCGTGCGCCTCGACATTCTCCGGCCGCCGCGTCGTCATCAGGATGGTGGCTCCGGCCGAATTGCCGGGAAGCAGGGCAGAAAACGGCCCGTAGAGCACGTTGACCGTGTCGATTTCTTCGCTGCCGACCAGGTTCCAGCGCGCCGGATAGGCATAGCTGTTGCCGAGCAGATTGGAGAGCAGCAGGCCGTCGGCGTAGACCAGCGAGCGGGCGCTCTGCACCGTGCCGGTGGTGCGTGCGGCGATGATCGCGTTGCGGTCGCCGATATAGCGCTTGCGAATCTGCAGGCTGGGCAGGTATTTGACGATGTCTTCGGTGTTGACGACGTTCATGTTGCGCGCCTGCTCGCCACTTACTTCGGCTTGCGGCGATGGATTCTGGACGACCGTGGCTGGGCGGCTGTGGCGAACTGTCATTTCAGCCAGTTCCTTGGCGTTGTCGTCAGTGGCATCGGCGGCCAGCAAGGTGCCGGAAGAAAGCAGTGAGGCAATCGCCAGAGTCAGCGGTTTGAGGCGTAGGAGATTCATTTTTCTTCGCTCGATCAGGGATTCGGTTGAGTCAGGAAAGCAATCTTCACAATGCTGGCGCGCTGGGCAGCGGCCATCACATCGGCGACTTTTTCGTACGCCACCTTGCGGTCGGCACGCAGGTGCAGTTCCGGCTGGCGGGCACTGGCGGCGGCGAAGCGGGCATCGAGCGTAGCCCGGTCGAGCGCCTCGCCGTTCCAGAAAATCTTGCCGTCGATGTCGATGGCAAGCTGGATCACTTCCGGCTTGTCATCGAGCTTGGTGGCGCTGACTTGCGGCAGGTCGATCGGCACCGCCTGATGAAAGAGCGGGGCGGTGATGATGAAGATGACCAGCAGCACGAGCATCACGTCGACCAGCGGCGTCGTGTTGATTTCGGCCATCGGCTGGGTGACGCCAGCCTCCTCGAAGCTTCCGAAAGCCATGATCAGGCCTGCCGGCCGGCGCGGGCGGCGCCGATGTCGACCAGATTGACGTTGCCGCCAACGCGCACGCCGGTCGTCAGGTAGGCGTGCAGGTCATGGGCGAAGCCGTCGAGTTGCACGGCAACCAGCCGGTTGGCGCGGGTAAAGGCGTTGTAGGCGAGCACGGCGGGAATGGCCACAAACAAGCCGGCCGCCGTCATGATCAGCGCCTCGCCAACCGGGCCGGCGACCTTGTCGAGCACGACCTGCGTCGCCCCGGAAAGCCCGACCAGCGCGTGGTAGATGCCCCAGACGGTGCCGAACAGCCCGATGAAGGGCGCGGTCGAACCGACGGAAGCAAGAAACGTCAGGCCTCTTTCGATCCGGGCCTGGGTATTGACGATGTGCGAGCGCATCGAGCGGGTGACGAATTCGCTGGCATTGACGCCGGCCCCGATGCCGCGGGCGGCGTTCTGCTGGTGCGCCTGCGCGGCGTGAGCGCCGGTCAGGGCCAGGCCGGCGAAGATGCCGGATGGGTCGTCGCGACGCAGGGTTTCCAGCGCCTCGGGCAGGGAGTTGGCGCCCCAGAAACCGGCCAGCGCCTTCTCCTGCGACCGCGAAGCGCGCCAGGTCGACAACATCTTGGAGAGAATGACCGACCAAGAAGCCAGCGACAGGATGGCCAGAATAGCGGCGGTGATGTGGGTGACCAGGTCGCCCTGGCTCCAGAAGTGGGCGAGGCCCATTTGCGAATGCATGCTTTTCCTTTCCTACTCAAGCGCAAAGGTGATCGGCACGACCACCGAAGAATCAACCGGCTCGTCGCCGCGCCGCGCCGGCACGAAGCGCCAGCGGGTCACGGCTTCGACGGCCGCTGCATCGAGCCGCGGGAAGCCGCTCGATTTTGAAATCGCCACATCGAGCGCCGTCCCCTGCGCGCTGACACGGACTTTCAGCAAGACCTTGCCCTCCTCGCTCATGCGTCGGGAAAGCGCCGGGTAAACCGGCTTCGGGTTGTGCAGGTAATCGGCATCGAAACGGGCGGCCACCACGGCCACTGGAGCCGGTGCTGGCGGCGCCACGACCGGCTGGGGTGGCGGTGCCGGCGGCTGCGGCGCGACGGTGAAACTGCTCGTCGCTGCCGGGCTGGCCACGGCAAGAACGGGTTGCGGCTGAATGACCGGCGGCTTGCGAACCGGCACCGGCTTGGGTAGCGGCGGTAGTGGCTTGGCCGGCTCTTTCTTTTCTTCGATCATCGGCAGCAGGCGCGCACTGATGCTCGAAGGCAACTCAATCAACTCATTTCTGACCGAAACGTACAGCATGGCGTAGGCCAGAAGGACATGGAGCAAAACGACGATAGCCGCATTGACGACACGCTCGCCGGCCGATGGCGCTCTTTCCCGGCAATCCAGCGGTGGCAAAACAAGCGCAGTCACGACGCGTTCTTGATCCATGTTAAAAATACATTGAGAAACAGAAACTTAACGAGGGGCGAATTCTAAGCACTCCGCCCCGGGAGGCCGATGTGGCAAATTGTCACAGGCCCCGCGGATATAATGCGCAGATGACTGCCGGTCTCCGCCCCTCCCTGCCCCCCCCATCGGAATGGCGGCATAGCGGTCGTTACTTCCTGATCGCCATCGCCTTACACCTCGCAGCCCTCGGTTACCCGCTGACCCTGGCCCTCGACAGGCCCGAAGCCAGGCCGCTGAGTCCCCTCATGGCCAAGCTGGTGGAAAACGTATCCGCGCCTCAGTTGACGCCGCCGGCAATGCCGCAAAAGCCGACCGAACAACGAACGCCGCGCCGGGAAAAATCGGTGTCGCAACCGCGTCCGCTCCTCGCGATGCCAGCCCAGCAAGCAAGCGCCCCGTCGGCCTTCACGGTGCCTGAACCGCTCGTGGCCTCTCCGGCCACGCCACCCGCGCCACCCAGCAGCGCACCGCAAATCGCTGTCATCACCAGCGCTCGCTTCGATGCCGCCTACCTGCACAATCCACACCCCGAGTACCCGCCGCTTTCCCGCCGTCTTGGCGAAGAAGGCAAGGTGCTGCTCAAGGTGCGGGTAACGCCGGAAGGCCGACCGGCCGCGGTCGACCTCGAAAAAAGCAGCAATTTCGACCGACTGGACGAGGCCGCCCGGCAAGCCGTGGCCCGCTGGCGCTTCATCCCGGCCAAGCGCGGCGACGAGCCAATTGAGGCCTCGGTCATCGTGCCCATCGTGTTCAGGCTGGATAGTTAGGGAGACGCTGAAATATTCGTCATCCCCGCGGCCTCGACACACCCGGGACTCCGCTTCGCGGCGGGCGAAGCGGGGATCCAGTTCGTTGATTTTTCTGGGTTCCCGCCTACGCACCCCGAGGGTACTTCTGCGCCGCAAAGCAAGTCCCCTGGTGGGACGGGGCGCGGGAATGTCATTTCCGAATAAATCAGCAGCTACTTAGGGAATGTTCTTGGCCGTTATCCGGTCATCGGATTATCCGAGCTGAGCGGAATCCGGAATTGACGACGGGGACCGAAGTCCCCGCCGGCTATCTTTGGTAACAAGGCTCTAGCAGCCCCGGCTAACCGTTTTTAGGCGGCAATAGCGAATTGCTCATCATTGGCAATTATGGATTTGCTTCATTAACGTCGATCGCCTGACGAGTTGCCTGCGCACCTTTGCCCGCCCTGTCGAAACCAGTACACCCCCATCCAAAAACACTCAGCGGAATGTCCTTGGGTGGAGGTGAGGGGAATCGAACCCCTGTCCAGAACGCCTCCAGATTGCCGGAATTACAACCATGCTTCCATTATGAGGGCGATGGTCCGTGCTTTCAAGAGGCTTGATATTTCTAGACTTTTACCAAGTAGTGCAACCGCGAAGCTCTGCGAGTCCCTTCGAGTAGCAATGCGCTTCGTTTGGGACTGTTACAGGTGTTTGGGACACCTGCTTGGGATCAAGCCTAGCATTCTTGGGGCTGATGTATAAGACTCACCCCAATAGCAGGAAAAAAATTTCTCGCAGTGGGCATCCATGCGGTCGGTTCTACCTAAGGTTACCCACCTGAATATGGAATATAAATTTCTGAGTTGAAACCGGATTTAGTTGAAGGCGAAGCGATACAGTATGAAGCCTCCGTATCCAATTGCAGCCACTATTATTGACGCTAAGGTTTTTACTGGTGCAATAGAAAGAACTGAAACCGCTGTAGATGCTGGTGGTCTTTCTGCACCCCATGATGACTTAACAATTTGCCCAGAAAGAATGTAAGGTAGCCAATATTGTCGAATATGGTTTAGGGAGAAAAAGTCACTGTGTCCAAGTTTGTGAAAACGGTCTTGGACATTGTAGGTTTTGAATCCGAATGTTCCACTAGAGCCAAATCCCCAAGTTGATACTTTTGCAGCTACAGGCCACAAATCGTCTGTACCTACATCATTAAGCACGGAAGGTGGTATTTTGGGCAACAAATCCCAACGGTATTCATCGTTGATTATCGATCCACATAACAATAGACGATTGATTATTATGTCAGGTTGTTCTGCAAGGATACGTGAAACTATATATGTCCCAAAGCTATGAGCAACTACCGCAATCTTTGCCGTTCTATTCGCGGCAACAATGCCGCGAATTTCTCGTAGAACTCGCTCAATGGGTTTGTTTCGAAAGTAAAACGGAAACCAAAATCTGATTGCATCAAAATATCCATAGCCTACTGGGAATACTTTAATGTTGCTGGTTTGACTAAGCTCTTGTGCAACTCGCTCTTGCCATGCAGCGTTTGTTCTAATCCCATGAATTAGGATAACGATCTGGTTTTGCGACGTGTTACTTTGCCCAAGCGTGAAGGCCAGTACAACTAGCGTTTCAACTTTCTCGCGTTCGAAGGGATCATTAATCAGAGCAAGTTGGGCTTTGAGATATTCCAATTGGCTCTGTGCTGGCAAAGACAGAACTTGATTAAGTAGATTGTCAGTATTTATAAAATCGCTCATTGCATTGATGAGTCTTTTATTTTGTAGTAGAGGCGAATATTTTCAGAACTAACAATCACATCAATATCACGACGCCAGTCATGTATTGACGATGGGATTGCCTGAATACTTTCAAAGTCTCCTATTCCTCCACGAGACTCTGATTCAACACGGAAAATTCTTACCAGAACCCCTGTCTCGACTAGTCTATTTATGATGGCAGAGAATCCCAACATAGATGATGGGATAGCTATATCAAACAGGCGTGTGAGGCTAAATACTAGTTGTTGTGAATTTTTAGAACGAGATTTACTATCCAAGAAGCCTTCAAGCCTTTGGATCGTCCCGGATTCCTCAGGGAACTCAGGTGTTAAGTAATCTAAGTTGATCGAGGACATACTGATAATCGGCGGGGCTGCAGTGTGCCGGCACCGCAAACTCATTCAACTCCCCAGATAGTAATACGTGAATTTCTTTAGACGGGCCGGGTATTACGTTTTTGAACCAAATGTTTGAGCTGTCGCAATAAGCATCGTGGTCGAGAAAGGCTTCTAAACTCTTGACCACGCCGTCATCTGACAGCAAATCACAATTCTCAGTTCCTGTTGCTGCACGTATCGTGTTCCCGTTGTCATTTACCAGAGTGTGATCGCTAAACCGAATTATTCTTGATAAGGTGGCTCGGTCAGTCCATAACTTATTTTTAGCGCGCAAAAGACTAATCGGAGTGAAATGAGACTCGGACAATAGGAAGTCAATCCGCCGCCACATTAATACTAGGTCACTCGCATAACGAGTGCTATTTGAATGTGATCCCAAACGAATTTCTAATAGTCCATTCCGATGTAGGCGGACTACATTTACAGATCGCTCCCGAATCTCTTCATAATTTCTAGAAATTTGATTGCCAAATCGAGTTTCCTCAACAAACCGCTGTGAAACTCTTGTTTCAATAATCTTTATGATCAGTTCTGTATCGATTCCAGCAGTTATCCAACGTACATCCGCTATTGTTGGTTCGCTTGGTTGGTCTAACACTCTTGGCGTGGTTAATAAATCTTGTAGATTTTGACGTGCTAAAGCACTTGTGACGCGTGACCTTTCCATCAGTGTGGCAGCGGTATCTTTGCTGCAATGAAATAGGAATACGTGCTGGCGCCCGCATTCTTCTGCAGACCTTAGCAATTCAATTAACTCTTGTTCAGAAACCGAATGTGACGCAATTGCCGGCAGAAGCCGTTTGTTCCTCATATCATCCCAGCTTGATGCGGAATGCGTGAGCTTTTTAACCTTTAGGAATTCAGTTACAACACCTAGACTTGTCGTTTCTTCTAGAAGTTGGAGAATTGAGCCTAAACGACTGATCTGATTATTCTGCGCTGACAAGATTACGGTCTCCAACGTAGCTGAATTCTGGGCAGCAAGGTACCTTGCTGCCCCGCGAATTATATGCCTCAAACCTATCCTTTACACATGCGCTTGGAATTTATTGACGCTTGCGAGGGTAGCTCGGTGTTCTCTTGCATCTGGATTAGTGTCTTCTCAAGGGTGCGCTTGAAGTATTGTTTTTATGTAGGTCTGATAAGGCATCCCAAATTGCGCAGCCTTGCCCCGTAGCAGATCGAGCAAGTATTTCGGTAGTCGTATCGTAATTTTCTGCGACGGGCTGCTGGCCGGGTCTTCCTTTTTCCGGCGTGATGGCTGCTGACTTGCCTTCTCTGCCACCAGTTTCTGTGCTGCCTTCTGTACGAGGACGAGCATTGCTTCCTCTTCAGGGCTAAGTGCTGGCATTTCCGGCATGGTTGTATCCAGCCAACTTGGGTCGTCCAGATAGTCCGTGCCAAACGGGTTCAGTGTGTCCATACGTTTTTCGCTCACATCAAATTTTAATCACTGGATCAGGTTGAATATCCTGATCCCTTATATGTCTGCCGGGTTTCCGCTCAGATCAGGGAGAGATGAGCGGCTAGGCTGATTGAGATCGTTGATGAGAGATTGAAGCTCGATATGGGAGGTGATACCGCAAAGTACCTTGATGGGGTCTGCGAGATGGTGAGCGATAGGCGAGTAAGAAGTATTTAGAGAGCGATTTTGCGAGGTGCAGATTGATTGGGCTTCCGGCGTAGTCTCTGGAAGTTGATTTCCCCAGCAATGGCGCTGGTTTTCGGGATGTTGAAGGGATGCCATTCCGGGCTGGTTTTCCAGCAAACATTGCGACTCAAGACGGTCCGGATTTCCGCAAGCGAAGGTGTTCTTGTCCCTTGCCTTTCCACGGCCGGTTGGCGCCTGCCAGCGTTTGGTTAGCGTCCGCAGCCGGACCCGTGCAACGTTGTTCAGCGGGCCGGCAGTTGTTCCACGCTTGTTCTTGCGAGTGCCACCGCCTTTACGGTTAATAGCGGCAAGGTTGCCATCAATGTCCATAATATTGCCGAGACATATCTGGCGTTCTGCCATCAGACGCTCAAGCTCAGTTTGCGGATCATCAAACTGGCGAAAGCGGAAGTAGTTGCTCAGGCTGGCAAAATCAAATCCGGCAAGGTCATCAAGCGTCCGCACTGGGCTGGCGTTACCTTGTAACCGTATCTCAATCCGTGCCCGGTGCTCATTTTCTGGAAGGTCTTGCTTGTTGTCTTTACTCTTCAAATAACCATGCTGGAAGCGGTCGCCATTACCGTTACCGATGCCAATCTGAAAGCCATCCGCGAGCGCGTAAATCAGTTCCCGTTGTGACCCGATAGCCCGTGTTTCCCCTTTCCGCCGATAGACGCGAGGATGGTCGGGTGAGACCAGATTGATACCTTTCAGGAAGTGCGCAGTCATTTCGGCAAGTTCGTCGGGAGAGGTACCTTCCTCGGCATAGGCATCAAGCGCAACTTCAATACCAAGCACCGCGATTGCATAGGATGGGTCGAGACGATCCCGGATGGTGGCAAGTGCTGCAGTGATCGCAGCGAAGCGTTCCGGTGCTTGGATACGGATGGCAAAGCGCGTGGTTGTGGTGTTTTTGACCCGTTCATCATATTTTTCGCCGGTCTGCGGATTGATGCCGTGTGCGTGCGAAAACGTGCCCGCTGCCTTGAGATGCTTGCCCTGCGTAGCTTTCAGGGTATGGACTTCTAGTTCCACCCAATCGACGACGGCAAGAAAACGGAAGCGGCTATAGTCCATGTGCATTTTCGATGTTACCGCCTCGTGGTCTCTGCCCGCTGGCGGCTTTGTTTTTGTTAGTCACCCATGACTGACAATTCAAGACGACCGGGAAAAGTGCGAACATTTCCCGGTGATCCTGTTACATGCCTTCGGTAACTATCGTCTGGCCGGTATAGTCATTGACCAGCACAAACGATGCACCCGCTGCATTGGTGCCAATATGGGTCACTGCATGGCCGGTGTCGTAGCTATGCTCAATCATCGCAGCTTCGAGATAGTCGGCGGTCTGCTGCATCGTCAGTGTCTTCATGGGTGCTTCTCCTGGAAAATGAAGGGGCGGAACCGCCGCCCCGGTCGGGTTAGTAATCGTGATCTTTATTCGTCTGCTGCCTGCACAAGCATCAGGGACGGCCATCCCTTCATGCAGTTCTCGATCCACAGGCATGGCTGATCGGCTTCGTCCCGACCGGCATGAACCTTGAACCCCCCAAAATCTTCCGTGCCCCATACCTCGCCGAGACGCATGAACTCAGAAATTTCCTGATCGTCCTGTATGGCTGAATAACGCAACAAGGGGTGATGGTCGGCAATGCTGTGGAGCGAAACACGTTGCGCGTTGATCGTTTCAGCCAGAAGGCCGCTCATGACCGTTTCCCTGATTGACGCGGTGACGTTCTCGTCAGCAGGCGTCTGTTCAATCACGCCAGCGCACCATTGCTGCCACGACTGCCCGGCATTGCCAGCCAGCCACTCAACCGCTTGCCACGTCGGAGCATCCAGCTTAATGCCCGTCCTTCCACCTCCAGCAAGGGGAACCATCTTTTGAACTGTAGGCATCGCGTAACCTTCAAATTTCGACAAGCAGACTATACAACCAATTAGAATCATTTGCAAACTATAAGATTCGTCGCTATACTGTGTCGCATCTAAACGGTCATTTAGCTGCGACACAGCAAGGGAAAAACATGAAGCCAGTCGTCATTTACCGCCGCGTATCAACCAGCGAACAGGGGAGGAGCGGCTTGGGTCTGGAAGGTCAGGCCGCGACGCTGGCCCGCTTCTGCGAGTCCGAAGGTTTCGAGGTTGCTGCCGAGTTTCAGGATGTTGCCAGCGGCAAGCTGCCGGTTGAAGCCCGCCCCGGTCTTGCATGCGCACTGGAGAAGGCACGTAAGCTGCGCTGCCCGGTGATCGTAGCCAAGCTGGATCGCCTGTCCCGTGACGTAGCGTTTATCTCTGGCCTGATGGCACGTGGCGTGCCCTTCATCGTCGCGGAGCTTGGCGTCGATACCGACCCGTTTATCCTGCACCTGTTCGCGGCCCTGAGTGAGAAAGAGCGCCGCATGATCGGAGAACGGACAAAAGCTGCACTACGGGTCAAAAAAGAAGCCGGGGCATTGCTCGGCAACCGGACGAACCTTGCCGATGCACGCGTCAAGGCTGGCGAAGCCAAGACAGCCTCAGCCCGTGCTTTCGCTGATCGTGTTCGCCCTGAGATTGAGAGGATGCAGGCCGGTGGCGAGAGCTTGAATAAGATCGCCGCCCGCCTTAACGCAATGAGCGTTCCGACTTCTCGCAACGGCGCATGGACGGCAAAAGCAGTAAGCCGGGTGCTTACGGCCTAATCTTGCCAGCCTGACACACGCCCATTGTCGGTATATACAAACTCGTCATATTTTCCATAGACATGCTGGATATGCCTTCCCCAGCTTCCCGTAGTTCTGTTTTCGACAATTGGACGCCCCAAAGATGCGTATAAAGCGCACGTGGTCATGCCCATACGAAGCGTCCGACGCTCGATAACTGCATCGTCAAAATGTAGCCGTCTAGATTTCGCTTGTTTCTTCAGAATTAAAAGTAGCTCGCCATCGGCATACCCTTCAGCAACCAAATATCTCGGCATGCCTCCCCTGACGACTTCGCCATAGGTCACGCAAAATTCATCAGCAGTCAGATTTTTTAACGTTCCCAAGTCTTCAGCGCGGCGCTGGGTATTCTTTTTAGCCACGAGTGCTGAGTAGCTAGCTTCAAATTCTGCATATTCTTTCTGCCGAGCCACTTCATCCGCACTTTGATTGTCGCAAAGTTGCCTGGGGTTAGCTTCTTGGCTATTCAAGCCACACTCTGAGGCAGCTTCAACTGGATTTAGCGTAACGAGAATCGCGATTAGAAAGCATGGCAAAAACCCTTCTCTAACTCCCATCACCCCTCCAAATGTCACGATTAGTGCGTGGCCGTTAAGGATACACTGACTCACAGTTCGAGGGGTGACGACAGCATCCCTCAGATCACGATTCGGACAGCGAGTGCGGCAGCTACGGAAGGTAACCGGGCTTTCGCAGGAGGCGTTCGCCGACAAGTGTGGTTTTGCCCGAAGCTACATGAGCCGCGTCGAGCGAGGTGGTGCAAACCCGTCTCTAGATGCTATCCAGATAATTGCTGATGGTCTCGGGGTTCCTGTGGTTTGCCTGTTCGAGCAGCCGGAAGCGTTTTAAGCCCTGTGGATAACCCCGCTAGTGGGGCAGCCTACCCAAAGGGCCAAAAACATCGCGTAGCGCGTTTCCGAAAGACTGGGTGTGATTAACTACCAGCTTCAGTCGCGGCAATACGGGGCGACATGCCCAGTGATATGAGCGAAGTCCAACGTTGCGACAACTTCCCGCATGATGGCAGGCGAGAAATCCTTGCCATACCTCCCGAACGTCACGCTGTCGTCTTCGTGTCCCACCAGTGCGGCAATTTTTTCCTTTGGGACATCCGCTTGCTTCAGCCGGTCAATTACGGTGTGCCGAAAGCTATGAAAAACTTTGCCATCCTCGCTAATACCGCACTTACGACGGTAACTTTGGAACCACCGCGATATCGTCTGGCCGTATCCATCCCGCTTTAGCTTAAGTTCCGGAAATAGGCGCGTTTCATTGGCAGTGCGTAGCTCATCAACGTATCGCAGCAATCCCAAGCGCACGAGTTCTGCATGGATGGGAATGCTTCGCTTACCAGCCTTGGTTTTCAGACGCTTGCCTTCGCCCTGATCGTTGATACTGATGAGAGGAATTCCATCGCTTTCGCAAAAGTCGGCCAGATGCAGTTGTGCGATTTCGTTCTGTCTCGCCCCGGTGAAAAGTGCTATCAGTGCAGCCCAATACTTGTAAGGTTGCTTAATCCGCTCACGGCAGTAATCCTTCCGATGAAACAGCTTGGTAAGGTCACCATCGGAAAATGCTTGGCGCTCTTCACTCGCCCGCTTGGGGTTCTTGATCGTCATCCCCCCTGCCGGGTTCAACGCGGTGTAACCATATTCGACCGCCCATCGAAACAAGGCCGAAATTCGGGTCAGATTCTTATTGACCGTGTTCGGCGCGGCCGGCTTGTCGCCCAGTGCAATGATTTCATCAATGCTTTTTCCTCGATAACGAGGGCTTTTATTGATATTCGGAGGAAGCCGCTGAATCGTCAGTTTGTAGGCTCGGTGTTGTTCATAGCCATAGCCGGTGATTGGCTGATCACCAACAATGTTCAGCCATTGGGCTAGGATCGCCCGATTCTCTGCGTCCGTCTTGGCTGTCCAACAACCTTCCGCGTTTTGGTTGTCACAATACGCTTCAATGACAGCCGACAATGGATCACCAGTCACAGCAGGTGGTGACACAACCCCTGTCGCTGCCGGCACTACACCAGATGCCTTAATAGCCCGCGCTGTGAAATCGGCCAAATATTCCCGCTCCTGATCGAAGCGGGTTGCTTGAGTATTGATTGCCTCACTGTGCTGGGCAGTCAGGGAAATTCTTTGCGCCCGTTTGGAGAGTGTAATTCCATCACGCTCAATTCCTTCCTCACGATCACTCAATGCAATGATCTTGGGCAATAGGGCAGCCATCCGCACGTCAAAGGCATCAAAAGCAGCAAGCACCTCTTGAGCGAGTACCGTATCGTTAGTTGCCTGCGCGTGCTCTGCCAGCAAGTCCAACTCCCCCCGCGCTGCCTGCAACTCAGCGAATTGATCACGGATCGCATCATGCGCACCGTCGTACTCAAGGGTCGAATCGACAAGGGAATCCAGCTCCTTAGCGAACCTGTCTCGTTCCAGTTGGAGGTCTGCCGCGAAACTAAAACCGGGCAGTTCATTGTCATTCGCGCTCATTCGACGAACCTTGTGGAAATACTCTTGCGTAAAGCTTGCCATTCGGAGGGCAATTCGCTTCGCGTGCTTCTTGTTGGTCGTGCCTACCGATAGGCGGTATTCGTAGGCTGGGAATGATAGCCGTAGCGCCCTCGGTATGACGACTCGGAACCCGAAAACGCCGTGTCGGTTGCGGTGAAGATATGCCGGTAACTTGATGGACATTGCCTGCCCTCCCTTTGGGAGACTCGTTTGGGACACCAAACGAATTGGCACTGCCACAAAAAGAAAAACCCGCTAGGCTTTCAGCGGGTTACGTTACTTGGCATTTCGTCGAGGGGAATCGAACCCCTGTCCAGAACGCCTCCAGATTGCCGGAATTACAACCATGCTCTGGATTATGGGGGCGGGGGGTTGGTTTTTCAAGGGCAGACTTTGTCAGTGCTGGCGAATATCAATGGCTGCACCAGCTGCGGCGGTCGCCGGCGCCAAAAACATTGCGCGCCCGTTCGGTCGAGGCCAGCGTCGACCGCACTTGCCCGGAAGTGCCATCAAACAACACGTTGAAGCGGGCCGGCTCATTCCAGTCGTCGCAATATCGCCACTCCCAGACCAGCTCGTCGCGCGCCTTGAAATAGACGGTCCATGCCGGAACCGGCGGTCCGATAGTGCGAAGAACCTGTTCCTGGGTCATGCCAGAAGTAATGCGGGCGAAATGCTTCATCGTCAGTACGTTTTCACGCGAGTGGAAGCGGCCGTTGGCATCGCCATGCACAAAGAAGGTGTGATAGCCCATGGCCCCGAAGGGGTAGGCCAGGGTTTCGCCGCCATCGGCTTCCTTCCAGCGCAGGGCAGGAATACCCATCGAGTACTCCACATCGATCAGACGAGCATCGACCGGAATTTTCCCGGCACCGTCGTAGTTGGCGCAAGCAGCCAGCAGGCCACAGAGCAGAATACCGACCGACAGGCGAGCAGTCATGGCAAGTGCTTACTCTCGGCCAGCAGCAAGCAGACGCTCGCAATAGCGGGCGATCAGGTCCACCTCCAGATTGACCTTGCTGCCCGGCTTGAGCAGGTGCAGCGTGGTGTTTTCCAGCGTGTGCGGGATCAGGTTGATGGTGAAATCGGTGCCGTTGACGTCGTTGGTCGTCAGGCTGGTGCCGTTGACCACGATTGAACCTTTGCGAGCGATGAACTTGGCGATTTCTTTCGGGGCACGGATTTCGAGCAGGCGGTTGTCGCCGACCGGGTCGAAACACAGCACCTCGCCCACGCCATCGACATGGCCGGAAACCAGATGGCCGCCGATCACGTCGTTCAGGCGCAGCGCCTTTTCCAAATTGACCGGGCCGGGGGCATCAAGGCCAACGGTGCATGACAGGGTTTCCGGCGAGACATCGACCATGAATTGATTGCCGTCACGAGCGACCACGGTCAGGCAGACGCCGTTATGAGCAATCGAATCGCCCAGGGCGACGCCATCCATATTCAGCTTGCCGGCATCGACATGCAGACGGAAACCGACTTCGCGCGGTGTGAGGTGGGTGATGCGGCCGACCGCCGCGATGATTCCTGAAAACATGACAGAGCCCGTTAATAAGCAAAACATTGACTTTATCACGGCCGATTGACCGCTCGGCTTGCATCAAACACCGTTTGGCAATACGTTTTCACCTTTGCGCAATCGATTCACCAGAGGGAGACAAAAGATGAAAAAAACACTGCTGGCTGCACTGCTATCCACGCTTGCCGCCACGGCATTCGCCGACATCAACATCGGCGTCACGCTGTCCGCCACCGGCCCGGCCGCTTCGCTCGGCATCCCGGAAAAGAACACCATCGACCTGCTGCCGAAGACCATCGCCGGCCAGAAGGTGAATTACATCGTCCTTGACGATGCCTCCGACACGACGACTGCCGTCAAGAATGCCAGGAAGCTGATCAGCGAAAGCAATGTCGACCTGATCATCGGCTCGACCACGACGCCGAACTCGCTGGCCATGGTCGATGTGGCGGCCGAGGCTGAAACGCCGATGATCGCCATGGCCGCCTCGGCGCGCATCGTCGAACCGATGGATACCAAGCGAAAGTGGGTGTTCAAGACGCCGCAGAACGACGCCCAGATGTCGACCGCCATCGTCGAGCACATGACCAACAACAACGTGAAGACCGTCGCCTATATCGGCTTCTCGGATGCCTACGGCGAAGGCTGGTGGAACGAGTTTTCCAAGCTGGCCGAGGTGCGCAAGATCAAGCTCGTCGGCAACGAGCGTTTCAACCGCACCGATACCTCGGTCACCGGTCAGGTCCTCAAGATCATGTCGGCCAAACCCGATGCCATCCTGATCGGCGGTGCCGGCACGCCAGCCGCCCTGCCGCAGAAATCGCTGAAGGAAAAGGGCTTCAAGGGCATCATTTACCAGACCCACGGCGTCGCCAACAACGACTTCCTGCGCGTCTGCGGCAAGGATTGCGAAGACACCGTACTGCCGACCGGCCCGGTGCTGGTGGGTGCCCAGCTGCCGGCCGACAACCCGGTCAAGAAATCGGCCATGGAGTATGTCGGCAAGTATGAGGCCGTACATGGCAAGGGTAGTGTCAATGCCTTTGGCGGCTATGCCTGGGATGCCGGCATCCTGCTCGCCAATGCCGCCCCCATCGCCCTGAAGAAGGCCCAGCCGGGCAGCAAGGAATTCCGTGCTGCCTTGCGCGATGCGCTGGAAGCCACCAAGAACGTCGCCGGCGCCCATGGCGTGTTCAACATGAGCGCCAACGATCACCTCGGCCTCGACCAGCGTGCCCGTGTCATGGTCACGATCAAGGACGGCGCCTGGAAGCTCGCCAAGTAGTACGAATCCACTGCAATCCGGCCCAAAAAGGCCGGGTTGCACATGCTAGACTTCGTTTTTTTCGTTTCCGGGATGAAAACATGCTCAAGAAACTGACCCTGGCTGTACTTGCCACTGTCTCTACCGCCGCACTGGCCGACATCAATGTCGGTGTCTCGGTCGCCGCCACCGGCCCGGCCGCTTCGCTCGGCATCCCGGAAAAGAACACTTTCGCCCTACTGCCGACCACCATCGGCGGCCAGAAGGTCAATTACATCATCCTCGACGATGCAACCGACCCGACCGCCGCGACCAAGAACATCAAGAAGCTGATCAGTGAAAACAAGGTCGACGTCGTCGTCGGCTCCTCGACCACGCCGAGTTCGCTGGCCATGATGGATGTCGCCGTCGAGAACGAGACGCCGCTGATCTCCATGGCCGGTTCGGCCATCGTCGTCGAGCCGATGGACGCCAAGCGCCAGTGGGTGTTCAAGACCGCTCAGAACGATGCGCACATGGCCACCGCGCTGGTCCAGCACATGACCGACAAGAACGTCCAGACCGTTGCTTTCGTCGGTTTCGCCGACGCCTATGGCGAAGGCTGGTACAAGGAATTTGCCAAGATTGCCGAGGCCCGCAAGCTGAAGATCGTCGCCAGCGAGCGCTATCAGCGCAACGACACTTCGGTGACCGGCCAGATCCTCAAGATCATTTCGGCCAAGCCGGATGCCATCCTGATCGGTGGCGCCGGCACCCCGGCCGCCCTGCCGCAAAAGGCGTTGAAGGAAAAGGGCTACAAGGGCCTGATCTACCAGACCCACGGCGTGGCCAACAACGATTTCCTCCGCGTCGGAGGCAAGGACGTCGAAGGCGCCTTCCTGCCGGTCGGTCCGATGGTCGTCGCGGCCCAGTTGCCGAACGACAATCCGGTCAAGAAGTCGGCCATGGAGTACGTCACCAAGTACGAAGCCGCCAACGGCAAGGGTAGCGTCAGCTCCTTCGGCGGCCACGCCTGGGATGCCGGCGTACTGCTGCAGAACGCCATCCCGGTCGCGCTGAAGAAGGCCAAGCCGGGCACCGTCGAGTTCCGCCGTGCCCTGCGCGAGGCGCTGGAGAACACCAAGAACGTCGCCGGCGCCCATGGCATCTTCAACCTGACGCCGAACGATCACCAGGGTTTCGACCAGCGCGCCCGCGTCATGGTCACCATCGAAAACAACACCTGGAAGTTGCTCAAGTAACTCCGCATCCCGTCATGCCCGCGTAGGCGGGCATCCAGAATCTGCTCTGGACTCCCGCCTACGACCGTAGGAAGTCCCTGTGGGACGCGGGAGTGACTTTTTAATCTTTCAGTATTTCAGGGTCGCATGGACCTCCAGATTCTCCTTCTTCTCGGCCAGGATGGCATCACCAATGGCGCCATCTATGCCCTGCTCGCCCTCGCGCTGGTCCTCGTTTTCACCGTCACCCGCGTCATCTTCATTCCTCAGGGTGAGTTCGTCGCCTTTGGTGCGCTGACACTGGCTTCGCTGCAGGCCGGCCATATGCCTGGGGTGCTACTAATGCTCATTGCTCTCGGCGCCCTCACTCAAATCGTCGAGGTTATTTCTCGTTCCGGGCAAAATTCAACGATACGAAATACGCTCGTTGGGATAGCAATTGTGCTGTTTATCGTGCCCGCAGCTCTAATCCTTTCTTCGTGGGCAGGCGTTCTTCTGCTGATATTTACTGGCCCCGCGCTCATTATTTTTGCTCTCGTCTTCAGCGCATTGTTCACTACCATAGTTGCAACTCTTATCGATAAAACGCTGTTTAGAGCATTAACCCAACACGCAATATTCACAGTGGCCTATCCGTCGTTGCTATGGGTTAGTCTTCTGCTCTTCCCCCCAAGTCAATTGAGTCTATCGGTTCAAGCGCTCATAGCATTAGCTGTGGTGATACCAATTGGCCCGATGATCTACCGCGTCGCCTTCCAGCCGCTGGCCAGCGCACCAGTACTGGTCTTGCTGATCGTTTCGGTGGCCGTGCACCTGGCACTGATCGGCCTCGGCCTGCTCTTCTTCGGCGCCGAAGGCTGGCGCACGCCGGCCTTTACCGACCTCAGCTTCGAACTGGCCGGCGCCCCGCTGCAGGGGCAAACCATCCTCGTCGTCGTCGCCTCGGCCCTGCTGATCATCGGACTGTATTTCTTCTTCGAGCGCACCATCTACGGCAAGGCCCTGCGGGCGACCGCCATGAACCGCACCGGCGCCCGTTTGATGGGCATTCCGCCGGTCCTCGCCGGCAAGCTCTGCTTCACGCTGGCCGCCGCCATCGGCGCCTTCTCCGGCATCCTGATCGCCCCGATCACTACCATTTACTACGACTCCGGCTTCCTGATCGGCCTCAAGGGCTTCGTCGGCGCCATCATCGGCGGCCTGGCCTCTTACCCGCTGGCCGCACTGGGCGCCATCCTGGTCGGTTTGCTCGAATCCTATTCCTCCTTCTACGCCAGCGCCTTCAAGGAAGTCATCGTCTTCACGCTGATCATCCCGGTGCTGTTATGGCGCTCGCTGACGACGCGCCACGTCGAGGATGACGATGAGCATACCGACGAGGTCAATGCCGAACCACACGACGCCCGGCCCAAGCTGCGCTGGCTGCGACACCTGCCATTCGTCGCCTTTATCGGCCTGCTGCTGATCGCGCCGCGCCTGCTGCCCGAGTTTTCGATCACCCTACTCAACTACATCGGCCTCTACGCCATCGTCGCCGTCGGACTCGTCCTGCTGACCGGCGTCGGCGGCCTGACCTCGTTCGGGCAGGCCGCCTTCGTCGGCCTCGGTGCTTACACGACGGGCCTTCTGAGTACCACCTACGGCGTCTCGCCGTGGCTGACACTGCTCATTGGCCTCGCTATCACCGCTGCGGTTGCCCTCTTTCTCGGTTTCATCACCTTGCGCATGGGCGGCCATTACCTGCCGCTGGGTACTATCGCCTGGGGCATCAGCCTCTACTTCCTGTTCGGCAATATCGAGTTTCTCGGCGGCCACACCGGCATCACCGGCATTCCACCGGTGTCGCTGTTCGGCTGGGAGCTGAAGTCCGGCAATCAGTTCTACTACCTGATCTGGCTGGTCGTGCTGCTCGCCATCGTTGCCATCCGCAACCTGCTCGACTCGCGTGAGGGCAGGGCGATTCGCGCGCTGCGCGGGGGCGTCGTGATGGCCGAGGCGATGGGGGTGAATACCCAGCGCACCAAGATCGTCATTTTCCTGATCGCCGCCCTGCTAGCCAGTACCTCGGGCTGGCTCTACGCCCACCTGCAACGCTTCGTCAATCCGACGCCATTTGCTCTGAACCAGGGTATCGAATACCTGTTCATGGTCGTCGTCGGCGGCATGGGCCACGTCTGGGGCGCGGTGCTGGGTGCCGGCCTGATCACTGTCCTCAAGCAGTGGTTGCAGGACTGGTTGCCGCAGATTCTCGGCCAGAGCGGCAATTTCGAGATCATCGTTTTCGCCATCGCCATCATTGTCGTGTTGCAAAAAGCTCGCGCCGGGCTGTGGCCAGTCATCATTAAACTGTTGCCCAGCCGTAACCGGCAGCGCGCCGTCCCGATAGCGGAAACGCTATCCAAACGTCCGGCGAACGCCACCGGCACAGTCTTGCTGGAAGCCAGCGAAGTCACCAAGCGCTTCGGCGGCCTGGTCGCCAACAACAACATGGACCTCAGCGTGCGCGCCGGCGAAGTGATGGCGCTGATCGGCCCGAACGGCGCCGGCAAAAGCACGATGTTCAACTGCATCTCCGGCGTCGACCCGGCCAGTGAGGGGAAGATCGCCTTCCTTGGCGACTCGACCGTTGACCAGGGATCGCGCGATATCGCTCGCCGCGGCATGAGCCGGACCTTCCAGCACGTCCGACTGCTCGGCCAGATGACGGTGCTCGAAAACGTCGCCATCGGTGCCCATCTGCGTGGCAGCAAGGGCGTTCTCGCCGCGGCACTGCGCCTCGACCGGGCCGAGGAAAACCGTCTGCTCGCCGAAGCGGCGCGGCAGATCGAGCGCGTCGGCCTTGCCGAGCACATGTTCGATGCCGCCGGCAGCCTGGCCCTCGGCCAGCAGCGCATTGTCGAAATCGCCCGCGCCCTGGCCTCCGATCCCTGCCTGCTGCTTCTTGACGAACCGGCGGCCGGCCTGCGCTACAAGGAAAAGCAGGCGCTGGCCGAACTGCTGCGCAAGCTGCGCGCCGAAGGCATGGGCATCCTGCTCGTCGAACACGACATGGACTTCGTCATGGGACTGGCGGATCGGGTCGTTGTCATGGAGTTCGGGGAAAAAATTGCCGAAGGTCTGCCCACGGAAGTCCAGCAGAATCCGAAGGTGCTTGAAGCTTATCTGGGAGGGGTCGAATAATGAGCAAGACCCACCTGCACGACCACGAGGTCATTCTCGACGTCAAAAACCTGCGCGTCGCCTACGGCAAGGTCGAGGCGCTGCACGAGGTCAGCCTGACCATCCGCCGCGGCGAGATCGTCACCGTGATCGGACCGAACGGCGCCGGCAAGACCACCTTGCTTTCAGCGCTGATGGGCCTACTGCCGTCGAATGGCGACATCATCTACATGGGGCAGCCGCAAAAGCATGAGCGCTCGGTTGAGCATCTGGTCCGCCACGACATGACGCTGGTCCCGGAAAAACGTGAGCTGTTCGCTGAAATGAGCGTCGAGGACAACCTGCTGCTCGGCGCCTTCGATCGTTACCGCACCGGCCATCGCGATCAGATGGAAACGATGGACGAGGTCTTCGAACTCTTCCCCCGCCTCGAGGAGCGTCGCGCCCAGCTAGCCGGCACGCTCTCGGGCGGCGAACGCCAGATGCTGGCCATGGGCCGCGCCCTGATGGCCAAGCCCAAGCTGCTGATGCTCGACGAACCCAGCCTCGGTCTGGCGCCGCTGATCATCAAGGAAATCTTCCGTACCATCTCGGCCCTGAAAGAGACCGGCGTGGCAATTCTGCTTGTCGAACAGAATGCCCGCGCGGCGCTACAGGTTTCCGATTACGGCTACGTGCTGGAAACCGGCGAGGTTTCACTGGCCGGACCGAGCGCCGAACTGGCCGCCGACCCGCGCGTGATTGAGGCCTATCTCGGTCTCGGTCAAAAACATTAGGGCGTATTCACTGTGAGCGACGGGCTTCGCCGGTTACGGTGAACGCGCACCTAGGGAAACACTGAAGTATTCGTCATCCCCGCGAAGGCGGGGATCCAGTTCTTTGATTTTTATGGATTCCCGCCTTCGCGGGAATGACATCTTTGAATAGATCAGCGCTTTCCTAGCACATACTCAACGCGGCCCGCGCTCGTCGTCACGACGGCGGCGTGGGTCGTTGTTCTGCCCGCCTCCCGCTGGCTGAGCCTGGGCCGGTGGCTGACGAGGCGGCTCGGCCCGCTGCTGCTGCACTGCCTGGGGCATCGGCTGTGGCGCCGGCGCCCTGACCTCGGGCGGAGGTGCCGGGCGCGGCATCTCCCTCGGTATTTCCGGTTGACGCTGCATTTGCTGCGGCATGCTCTCCCGCTGCATCGGACGTTCCATCCGCTGGAAATCGCCACCCTCGCGGCGCTGTTCCGGCAGACGCATGCCTGATTGCGGCTGACGCGGCTCGCTCCGCACTTCCGGCGGCGGCATCTCGCGACGCATCGGGACTGGGGCTGGCGCAGCCTCAAACGAGCGACCACGCGGCTCGACGCCCGGTGCCGTTTCAGCCGGCCGGCGGAAGACTTCACGACGCGGTTCCGCCGCTGGCTCGCGGCTCACTTCAGGTGCGACCTGGCGGACGTCCGGAGAGGGCATGTCGCGGCGCGTCGGCGCCTGCATGGGCGCGCCCTCGGACAAACGTCCGCGCGGCTCGCCATCGACTCGCCCCTCACCCGGTCGGCGGAAAGTTTCCCGGCGCGATTCGGGCACCAGTTCACGGCTGGCTTCCGGCATGACCTGACGGCTCTCCGGAGATGATGCCTCACGCCGCGTCGGCACCGGGGACGGCGCGCTATCGACTGGCCGGCCACGGTTTTCACCTTCCAGGCGAACCTCTGGCGAGCGGCGCAAAATCTCGGGGCGCGATTCACTGCTTCGGCCGTTGCCACCCTCAGGCATCGGCGACCGGAAGGCCGGGCGATCCGCCGTGCGCGGCATCGGCTCACCGCGTGGCGTTCCGCGCTCCGGCGCATTTGGCCGGGGAGCATCGAAGTCGCGACGCGGCTGCCTGTTCTCAAAACTGCGGCGCTCGCCGTCATGCGGCCTGGCCGCCCCCGGAGCAGGCGCCAGCCACGCCGCATTGGGCGCCCGACTGGCCAGCGGGGCACGCCCCAACTCCTGACGCTGCTGCGGACGAACTTCATGAGCCGTGATCGGCCTTCCTTCGCGCACCAGGTTGGCTGGAACAACCGTCACCGCACGCGGCGAAGCATGGTGGGAAAACGCCTGCTGCGGCCCAGGACGCATGGCCCGTTCAATCACATGGGCATCACGGACATGGCTGACGTTGATCTGTCGGACATACTGGTGGCTATGACGATGGCCCGGCACATAGACTTCGCGCGGCGCCAGCGGGAACCAGCCCACCGCCGGGGCGGCACCAAAGCCGAAGCTGACATTCCAGCCGGGGTTGCCGATCCAGGCGACCAGCGCCGGCGCATAGACCGGGCGGGCCACAAGGCGCCCCGGTACCCAGCCCCAGCGCCCATGAATCATCGCCCAGCGACCGTAATGGAAGGGGGCAAACCCCCAGGGCGCCTGGTCGATCCAGGTCCAGCCCCAAGGCGCCACCCAAGCCCAGCGCCCATAGCGGTAGGGAGCCCAGTCATCGGCCACGGCCCGCGGATACCAGACTACGCCGTAGTCAGGTGCCGATTGCCAGTCGCCATAGGCATCCAGATCCTGATAGCCGGTCATATGGGGCGAGACATGGCGACGAGCCGTACTGGCCAGCGTGGCATTTTCACGGTTGGCCACCCATTGGTCGAAGGCATCCTGCCGCCAGTTTCCATCAAGCCGCTCGCGGCCATCACCCCAGCGACTCGCCTGCTGACCGGCTGCCACCGGGGTCACCCGCCGGCCGTCATCAAAAGTCGCCCGGCCAGCCTGCACGGTCAGTTCCGAGTGATCGTCAAGCACATCGACGCGGTAGCGCCCCGGTGTCTGGAAACGGACATTGCCGTCCGGCGTCACGACCATAACATCATCGACCTGATCCCGGTCAAGCACGGTAACCGCCAAACTGCCTTCATTCAGGCGAACATCAACCTGCCTGTCGTCGACGGTCAAAAACTCAGCCTGACTGTCGTCCGCCAGACGATAGGCGGTCGACCCGATCCAGACTTCAGCCCGGCCTCGCCGTCCGGTTTCCAGAACGGCGCCGCTGCTGATCGGCCAGTTGATCGTCGCCGGCCCGCCCTGGTCGTTGCGGTCGACCCGCAAATTGACCTCATTTTCAAGATGCGCCAATCGGCCGACACGGGCCGGCGGGTCGTTCTGCGCCATGGCGGGCAGCACGATCATGCACAGTGTCGCGGCAATAATTCGATGCATGGATTGCAGCATCATGGACTCCCGGGGAATAGGTCAGGCCCGCGCAATCTGGCGGGCTGACAGCCAATCAACGCTTGATGACGCCAAACGGATGATCGGCGATCAAGGCAAATGGTTTCAAAATGTTGCTGCTCAGGTGGCTTCAGGTGTTGTCGGTCGCAATACCGTACTTCTTGGCCACCGTGACATACAGTTCGCGCGCCGAGGCCACCTTGGCACTCTTCCGGTCCTTGCGCTGGGCTCGCTGCAGATAATCCAGCGCCCGGGCCGCCAGATCGGCATCCCAACCCTTCTTGTCCATCAGCGAATAGATCGCCTTGGCGGCATTGACCAGGAACTGCAGGTTGGGCACCTGCTCGGCCGCCTGGATCAGCAGTTGCACGGCGCCTTCCAGATCGCCGCTGCGCGCTGCCATGACGCCCTTGTTGTTCAGGTCGATGATTTCCTTGCCGACCTGATCGAGCAGGGCCTTGCCGGCATCGGGCTGGCCGGTCTTTTCGAAAACACTGGTGATGTGATCGATCAGGTGCGGGTCTTCGTGGTTTTCAGCCGCCACCTGACGCATGATTTTCGCCGCTTCGCCTTCGTTGCCGGTCGCGTAGCAGGCATGGGCCAGATCGATCGCCAGCCGCTGTGAAACATGCTTGCCCTTGTCGGCCGCCTCGGTACCAATCGAACGCTGTAACTCCAGCGCCTTGTCCACCAATTGCTGCGCCTTGTCACCGGAACCTTCGGCATGCAGGCACAGGCTCTCAGTAACCAAGGCGGCCAGTTCGGCCTGCTTGTCGCCACGCCATTCCCGCTTCATTTCGGTGGCAATCTTGCGCGAAGCCGCTACATCGCCACGCTCGATCAGCACCCGCGACAGATTGGCAAAATCATCCACCGTCCGCAGGCTGGAACCCCGGTTACGCTCGATCACCTTGCCATAAGCCTTCTCGGCGGCGAGCAAATCCTTGTTGCGGGCAGCGACATCACCAACCAGGCGCTGCCGCACTGTGTTGTGCGGCGAGGCATCGGCACCGCGCTGCAGCGACTGCTGGGCTTCCTTCAGGCGCCCCTGCGCTTCATGCACCGAAGCCAGGAAATCGTAGGCCGACAGAAATTCCGGTGCCTCCGAAGTCACCTGTTCGGCCAGTTGCTCGGCCTCATCGAGCGCGCCACGATCGCGCAAGGCCATCGCCAACCCCATCTTGGCCCACGGCACGACTCGCCCTTCAAGCACGCGCCGGAACACTTCTTCGGCTTCGCGGGTACGCCCCAACTGATGCAGCAACTCCCCCTTGAAGCGCAAAGCGTCGTACATATAAACCGGCTGCTGCTGGATAACACGATCGCAGGCGGCAATCGCTTCCTGCAGTGCGCCGCTTTCGATCTGCTCATAAACCTTGCGCAGCACATGCTTCTTGTAGACAGCCTTGACCAAGCGGGCCTGCAACTGCTCGGCGGTGAACGGCTTGATCAGGTAATCGTCCGGTGCCAGTTCGGCCAGCGCCACAACATTGGTGTAGCTGCGTTCGCTGGTGATGATCAGATAGACCGTCGACAAGGGAATCAGGTGGGCATGGCGCAGTTCTTCGAGGAGCTGCTGGCCATCCCGGCCATCATCGAGGACGAAATCCGACAGGATGATGTCGAAGCGATTGCCCTTGACCTGACGAATCACTTCCGCCGAATTGCCTGCCCCATGCACCATGGTCACGCCCAGCGCGCCCAGCATCAGGCGCAACGAATCCCGCGCCGGCGAATGACGGTCGACAATCAAAACCCGTTTCTTGGTCAGCGACTGCTGCAAAACCAGCAGCATCTCTTCGTTGTCGAGTGTGCTGGAACCCTTGGCTTGGCTTGTGCTCATTCATGTCAAGGTACTTCAGTTCATAGGGCAGGGCAAGATGGCGGCAAAAACCTGTGAGATTTCAGCGCCCTGAAGTAAAATCCGCGGTCCGATACCGCGCTGCAACATAGCTATTTCAATGCTCTATCCCACCCGTTTCGATGTCATCGTCGTCGGCGGCGGTCATGCCGGCACCGAGGCTGCGCTTGCCGCGGCGCGGGCGGGTGCGAACACGCTGCTGCTGACCCACAACCTCGACACGCTGGGGGCGATGAGCTGCAATCCATCGATCGGCGGCATCGGCAAGGGCCATCTGGTCCGTGAGGTCGATGCGCTGGGCGGCGCGATGGCAGCGGCCACTGACGAAGCCGGTATCCAGTTCCGCATCCTGAATGCCTCGAAAGGCCCGGCCGTCCGCGCCACCCGCGCCCAGGCCGACCGTGTGCTTTACAAGCAGGCCATCCGCAGCCGACTGGAAAACCAGCCCAATCTGACCATTTTCGCCGAAGCCTGCGACGACCTGATCGTCGAAGGTGACCACGTCGCCGGTGCGGTCACGCAGCTCGGCATTCGCTTCGAAGCAAATGCTGTCGTACTCACTGCCGGCACCTTCCTCAACGGCAAGATTCATGTCGGGCTGGAAAACTACACCGGCGGCCGCATGGGCGATCCACCGTCGGTATCGCTGGCCAGCCGCCTGAAGGAACTGAATCTGCCGCAAGGCCGCTTGAAGACCGGCACGCCGCCACGCCTCGACGGCAAGACCATCGATTTTTCGGTGATGGAAGAACAGCATTCGGACACCCCGATGCCGGTCTTTTCTTTCCTCGGCAACGCCGCCCAGCACCCGCGCCAACTGCCGTGCTGGATCACCGAAACCAACGAGCGCACGCACGACATCATCCGCAGCGGCCTGGACCGTTCGCCGATGTACACCGGCGTCATCGAAGGCGTCGGCCCACGCTACTGCCCGTCTATTGAAGACAAGATCCACCGCTTCGCCGACAAGGACAAGCACAACGTCTTTCTCGAACCGGAAGGCCTGACCACGCACGAGATCTACCCGAACGGCGTGTCCACCAGCCTACCCTTCGACATCCAGCTGGCGCTGGTTCGCTCGATCCGCGGCATGGAAAACTGCCACATCCTGCGCCCCGGCTACGCCATCGAATACGATTTCTACGATCCGCGCGGCCTTAAGGACACGCTGGAAACCAAGGCGATCAACGGCCTGTTCTTCGCCGGCCAGATCAACGGCACGACCGGCTACGAAGAGGCCGCAGCCCAAGGCCTGCTGGCTGGCGTCAACGCCGTGCGCTACGTGCGCGGCGAATCCGGCTGGTGCCCGAAGCGCAACGAAGCCTACCTCGGCGTGCTGGTCGACGACCTGATCACGCGCGGCGTTTCCGACCCCTACCGGATGTTCACCAGCCGCGCCGAATACCGCCTGAGCCTGCGCGAAGACAACGCCGACCTGCGCTTGACCGAGCAGGGTCGCGAACTCGGCCTGGTTGATGACATTCGCTGGGCTGCCTTCTGCCAGAAGCGCGACGCCATTGCCAGCGAGCAGGAGCGCCTGAAATCAACCTGGGTCAATCCCAAGCTGACACCGGCCGAAGATTGCATCCGCGTCCTCGGCAAGCCAATCGAACACGAATACAACCTGTTCGAACTACTGCGCCGCCCCGAGGTGAGCTACGAAGCGCTTGTCACCTTGCCTCTTCAGGGGCAAACGGAAATTCCAGCCAGAATTGAGATGGACCCGGCGGTTGTCGAGCAACTGGAAATCTCCGCCAAGTATCAAGGCTACATCGACCGTCAGGCCGAGGAAGTCGCCAAGTCGGCCAATTATGAAAACACCGTGCTACCCGCTGATCTGGACTATGCCACCGTCGCCGGCCTGTCCAACGAGGTCAAGCAAAAGCTCGCCCAGCACAAGCCACAGACTATCGGTCAGGCCTCTCGCGTTCAGGGCATCACGCCGGCCGCCATTTCGCTGCTGCTGATCCACCTGAAGCGCCACAACCTCAGCCACGCCGCATGAGCCAGAACGCACTCGCAGCAGGCCTCGCCGCCCTTGACATCACGCTGCCAGCCGATGGGCAGCACAAGCTGCTCGCCTTCCGCGACCTGCTGCTCAAGTGGAACAAGACCTACAACCTGACTGCGCTGCGAGATCCGGCTCTGGCCATATCTCACCACCTGCTCGACTCGCTGGCCATCCTGCCGCATGTTGGCACCGGCAATCTGCTCGATGTTGGTAGTGGCGGCGGCCTGCCCGGCATTCCGCTCGCCATCGCCCGACCCGATTTATCCGTCAGCATGGTCGACACCGTGCAGAAGAAAACCACTTTCCTGCAGCAAGCTGTCATCGAACTGGCGCTGAAGAATGTTACGGTGCACCACGCCCGGGTCGAGGAAATGCAGGGGCAATACGCCCAGATCAGCTCGCGCGCCTTCGCCGAAATCGGCCTTTTCATCAGCCTGACCCGCCACCTGCTGGCCCCGAACGGTCGCTGGCTGGCCATGAAAGGGGTACGACCGGACGACGAACTCAAAGCCCTGCCCGCCGACATCATGGTTGAAGCGATCATTCCGCTCACTGTGCCGGGGCTGGATGCCGAACGACATTTGATCATCTTGAAAGCCGGGTCATGAAAGTACTCGCCATAACCAACCAGAAGGGCGGCGTCGGCAAGACGACCACCGCAGTGAATCTGGCGGCGTCGCTGGCTGCTGAAGGCAAGCGTGTCCTGCTGATTGACATGGATCCGCAGGGCAACGCGACGACCGGATCCGGCATCACCAAGAAAGAAGCGCTGCCGACCGTCTATCAACTGCTGATTGGGGCCGCAACCCTGCTCGAAGTCTGCATCAAGACCGACTTCGATTTCGACATCCTGCCCGCCAACCGGGAGTTGGCTGGCGCCGAAGTCGAAATGATCGAGCTCGACCAACGCGAATACCGCCTGAAAAAGGCCTTGGCGCAAAACCACGCCGAATACGATTTCGTGCTAATCGACTGCCCGCCAGCCCTCAACATGCTGACCGTCAACGCCCTGGTCGCCGCCGATTCCGTGCTGATCCCCATGCAGTGCGAGTACTACGCGCTGGAAGGCCTGTCCGACTTGGTCGAAACGCTGCGCAAGGTGCGCCACCACCTCAATTCGCGCCTCGAAATCGAAGGCCTGTTGCGCACCATGTACAACGGCCAAAGCACGCTGACCCAGCAGGTTTCCAGCGAACTCGAAAGCCACTTCGGCGACAAGGTCTACAAGACCATCGTGCCGCGCAATGTCCGCCTGGCCGAAGCGCCGTCCTACGGCAAGCCGGTCATCGCCTTCGACAAGAACTCGAAGGGCGCCCAAGCCTACAGCGCCCTCGCCCAGGAAATCCTCGAAAGGACCGCAGCATGATCAAGATGAAAGGACTCGGCCGCGGCCTCGACGCGCTGCTCTCCGGCAGCGACGCCAAACCCGAAGACGAACTGCGCAACCTACCGGTCGAACGCCTGAAACCCGGCAAGTACCAGCCGCGCACCCACATGGATCAGGACTCGCTGGCCGAACTCGCCGCCTCGATCAAGGCCCAGGGCGTCATGCAGCCGATTCTCGTGCGCGCCGTCAACAACACGCCCGGTGCCGAGCGTTATGAAATCGTCGCCGGCGAACGCCGCTGGCGCGCCTCCCAACTGGCCGGCCTGAGCGAAGTTCCGGTCCTCGTCCGCAGCATTCCGGACGAACAGGCGCTGGCCATGGCGCTCATCGAGAACATCCAGCGCGAGAACCTGAATCCGCTCGAAGAAGCCCAGGGCCTGCAACGCCTGATCGACGAATTCGGCCTGACTCACCAGCAAGCCGCCGATGCCGTTGGCCGCTCCCGCCCCGCTGCCAGCAACCTGTTGCGCCTTTTGCAACTAAGCGCCCCAGTTCAGGAACTACTGATGACCGGCAAACTCGATATGGGCCACGCCCGCGCTCTGTTGCCGCTGACAGGCGCCCAGCAAGTCGCCATTGCGCAACGCATCGTCCAGAAAGGGCTGTCGGTACGAGAAGCCGAACGCCTCGTTCAACAAATTACCAACCCCCCGAAAACATCCAGCGAAAAGCCTGTCGACCGCGACTTGCTCCGTCTTCAGGAAAATCTCGCGGATGGCCTTGGCGCCAACGTCCAGATTCGCACCAACAAAAAAGGGGCCGGCAAAGTCACGATTGAATTCGGTAGCCTGGACCAACTCGACGGCCTGATTTCCCGGCTATCCGTTTAACGAATGTTACTAATCGTAAGCGACTGTCTTTCAGGGAAAACCCTTAATTTGTGCGCCGCGGAAATTGACTCATTTATAAGAGTTGTTTACACTTGCGAGGTTTCTGATCGAGGTATGTCTTGCATCCGCAGGTAAGCTGGATTCTCAGTCGCCAAGCGGCATTGACAATTGTTCTGGGAGTTCTTGCCTGGGCAATCTTCAGTGTAAATGCAGCCATCTCGGTCCTGATCGGGGGATCAATCGGCGTCATTGCAAATCTCGGCTACGTGCTGAGGGCCATGCGAATGAATGCCGGACTTGACCCGGTAAAAGCTTACCGGGCGCAGACAGCGGGCGAGGGGTTCAAGTTTCTACTCACGCTCATTGGCTTCGCCCTTGTGTTCTTGAAGTTCAAGGAAGTGGCAGTTTTACCACTCTTCCTTGGTTACGCATCAACCTTCGTCATCTACTGGATGGCATTGCTGAAGCAACGCTAGACAGACTGGAGAAAACATGAGCGCAGACGGCGGCACACTGACCACCACAGGTTATATCGAACACCACCTTACCAATCTCGCTGTCTGTGCAGACAGCGCCAAGGTAGATGGCGTCTGTTCCGGTTTCTGGACTTTCCACCTCGACACCCTGCTTGTTTCCGGCATCTTGGGACTGGTAGTTTTCGGCCTGATGGCCATGCTGGCAAGCAAAGCCACCTCAGGCATCCCGTCGAGTGGCCAAAACTTTGTTGAAATGGTCGTCGGCCTCGTCGATCAACAGGTTCGTGACACTTTCCATGGCCGTAGCGCCTTGGTTACTCCACTGGCAATCACGATCTTTGTCTGGGTTTTCGTCATGAACGCCATGGACTTGATCCCGGTCGATTTCCTGCCGACCGCCTTGCAAGCTGCTACTGGCAACCATCACCTGCCGTTCAAGTTCGTTCCGACCACCGACCCCAACCTGACCTTCGCGATGTCGCTCACAGTCTTCGCCATCTCGATTTTCATGGGCCTGAAGGTCAAGGGTTTCGGCCACTTCATGCATGAAGTGTTCGCAGTCCCGTTTGGCATCAAGATGGCGCCGATCAACCTGCTATTCCGTATCGTCGAGGAAATCGCCCGACCGATCTCTCTCTCCCTGCGACTCTTCGGCAACATGTACGCCGGTGAGATGGTGTTCATCCTGATCGCCCTGCTCGGCGTGTATCAACTCCCGCTGGCCCTGCCCTGGGAACTGTTCCACATCCTGATTATTACCCTGCAAGCTTTCGTATTCATGATGCTGACCATTGTGTACATGTCGATGGCTGCAGAATCGCACTAAGTCTTACCTGTTTTCTTGTAGTTTTTACTTTTAACCCCGCATTAACCTACCTTACTGAGGAGTAAACATGGAACTCGCAACCGTTCTCTCCAACACCGCTATTGCTGTAGCCATCCTGATCGGCGCCGGCGCTCTCGGTACCGCTATTGGCTTCGGTATTCTCGGCGGCCGCTTCCTGGAAGGCGCTGCACGTCAGCCGGAAATGATCCCCACCCTGCAAGTTAAGATGTTCATCGTCGCCGGTCTGCTCGACGCCGTGACCATGATCGGTGTTGGTATCGCTCTGTTCCTGCTCTTCGCAAACCCGTTCCTGGCTCTGCTGAAGTAATAACCCGCGCCCCTGAAACCCTTATCACCAGGAGGTTAGCGTGAATATCAACGCTACACTGATTGGCCAGGCAATCTGGTTTGCTCTCTTCATCTGGATCACGATGAAGTACGTCTGGCCGCCGCTGCAAAAAGCAATGGCGGACCGTCAGGCACAGATCGCTGAAGGCCTGGCTGCAGCTGAACGCGGCAAGCACGAGCAAGAACTTGCTGCCAAGCGTTCTGCTGATGCGCTGCGTGAAGCCAAAGAGAAATCTGCGGACTTCGTAGCTCAAGCCGAAAAGCGTGCGCAGCAGATCGTCGAAGACGCCAAAGGCACTGCCAAAGTTGAAGCCGACAAGATCGTCGCCGGCGCCAAGGCAGAAATCGAACAGGAAGTCGAACGTGCAAAGCAGCAACTGCGTGAGCGCGTCGCCGAACTGGCCGTTGCCGGTGCTGAAAAGATCCTGCGCAAGGAAATCAATGCGTCTGCGCATGCTGACATGCTCGTCGCTCTGAAACAGGACCTGTAAGCAAATGGCTGAATCCGTCACTATCGCCCGCCCTTACGCCGAAGCCCTGTTCCGCACGGCCAAGGAAAGCGGCAATCTGGCCAAGTGGTCCGAGCAGGTTTCCCTGCTTGGACAGGTGGCTGCCAATCCCGATGTCGCTTCTGCCATCGGTGATCCTAATGTGGCGGCCCCGCAACTGGTCGACCTCTTCCGGTCTGCCTGCGGTACGGCGGTAGATGCGGAGCTGGCGAACTTCATCCAGCTGCTGTCCAACAACGACCGTCTCGGACTGTTGCCGGAAATCGCCGGCTTGTACGAAAGTTACAAGCGCGCCGAGGAAGGCACCAAGCAGGCCGAAATCGTTTCTGCCTTCCCGATCGATGACAATCAGGTGAAAGCCCTGGTTCCGCAACTCGAAGCGGTCTTCAAGACCAAGCTCGAGGCCGCAGTGTCGGTTGACCCGACCCTGATTGGCGGTATCAAGGTAATCGTTGGCGACCAGATGCTGGATGCTTCAGTCCGCGGCAAGCTCGACGCCATGGCTACGGCGCTGAACAACTAGGAGAATTTCATGCAGTTGAATCCTTCCGAAATTTCTGAACTGATCAAGAGCAAGATCCAGAACCTGCAAGGCGCATCGGAAGTGCGCACGCAGGGCACGGTAGTTTCCGTTACTGACGGTATCTGTCGTGTACACGGCCTGCAAGACGTTATGCAGGGCGAAATGCTGGAATTCCCCGGCAACACCTTCGGCATGGCGCTCAACCTCGAGCGTGACTCCGTTGGCGCCGTGGTTCTTGGTGAATACGAACACATTTCCGAAGGCGACGTGGTCAAGACCACCGGTCGCATTCTGGAAGTTCCCGTCGGCCCGGAACTGCTTGGCCGCGTGGTCAACTCCCTCGGTCAGCCGATCGACGGCAAGGGCCCGATCAATGCCAAGCTGACCGACAAGATCGAAAAGGTCGCACCGGGCGTTATTTGGCGTCAGTCCGTTTCCCAGCCGGTGCAAACCGGTCTGAAGTGTGTGGACTCCATGGTTCCGGTCGGTCGTGGCCAGCGCGAGCTGATCATTGGCGACCGCCAGACCGGCAAGACCGCCGTCGCTGTCGATGCCATCATCAACCAGAAGGGCAAGGGCCTGTTCTGCGTTTATGTTGCTATCGGCCAGAAGGCTTCCACCATTGCCAACGTTGTTCGCAAGCTCGAAGAGCATGGCGCAATGGCATACACCATCGTCGTTGCAGCTCCGGCTTCGGAATCTGCCGCACTGCAGTATCTGGCTCCTTACGCTGGCTGCACGATGGGCGAATACTTCCGTGACACCGGCGAAGACGCTCTGATCATTTATGATGACTTGACCAAGCAAGCTTGGGGCTACCGTCAGGTTTCCCTGCTGCTGCGCCGTCCGCCGGGCCGCGAAGCTTATCCGGGCGACGTGTTCTATCTCCACTCCCGTCTGCTCGAACGCGCTGCTCGCGTTTCCGCTGCCTGGGTCGAGAAGCTCAGCAATGGCGCGATCAAGGGCAAGACTGGCTCGCTGACCGCTCTGCCGGTTATCGAAACGCAAGCCGGTGACGTTTCCGCCTTCGTTCCGACCAACGTGATCTCCATCACCGACGGCCAAATCTTCCTGGAAACCGACCTCTTCAACGCCGGTATCCGCCCCGCGATCAACGCCGGTATTTCGGTGTCCCGCGTCGGTGGCGCTGCCCAGACAAAGCTGATCAAGAAGCTCGGCGGCGGCGTCCGTCTGGCCCTCGCCCAGTACCGCGAACTCGCTGCCTTCGCACAGTTTGCTTCTGACCTCGACGAAGCAACCCGCAAGCAGCTGGAGCGTGGCCGTCTGGTCACAGAGCTGATGAAGCAGCCGCAGTACTCGCCGATGAGCATCTCCGAAATGGCCGTCACGCTGTACGCAGCTGACAAGGGCTACTTCGATGATGTCGAAGTCAAGCGTGCTCTGGAATGCGAAAAGGCCATGATCGGTTACCTGAAGACCAACTGTGCCGACCTCATGAAGACCATGGAGTCAACCGCTGATCTGAGCGCCGATTCCGAAAAGGCACTTGCTGCCGGCATCCAGGCTTTCAAGAGCAGTTGGGTCTGATCTAGGAGAACGCCATGCCTAGCGGCAAGGAAATTCGCAACAAGATCAAGAGCGTCGAAAACACGCGCAAGATCACCAAGGCCATGGAAATGGTGGCCGCATCCAAAATGCGCAAGGCGCAGGACCGGATGCGGGCTGCCCGTCCCTATGGCGAGAAGATCCGGCGCGTTGCAGGCAACCTGGCTCATGCTTTGACCGAATACCGTCACCCGTTCCTGGTAAACCGCGAACAGGCCTCTGTTGGCCTGATCCTGATTACCTCGGACAAAGGTCTTTGTGGCGGTCTGAACTCCAACCTTCTTCGCGTCGCAGTGACCAAGATGAAGGAGTTCAATGCTCAGGGCAAAAAGCTGCAGGCTACCTGCATCGGCAACAAGGGCTTTGGTTTCATGCAACGTGCTGGCGCCAAGGTCGTCTCGCACGTAACCGGATTGGGCGACACGCCCCATCTGGAAAAGCTGATCGGGCCGGTCAAGGTTCAACTTGATGCCTACATGAACGGCGAGATCGATGCGCTGTACATTGGCTACACTCGCTTCATCAATACGATGAAGCAGGAGCCGGTGTTCGAGCAGTTGCTTCCGCTGTCCGGCGATACCGTCGGGTCTGCCAAGACCAAGTGGGATTACGTCTACGAGCCCGAAGCCAAGTCAGTCATCGACGACCTATTGATCCGCTATGTCGAAGCATTGATTTATCAGGCTGTGGCAGAAAACATGGCCTCCGAGCAGTCCGCCCGGATGGTTGCCATGAAGTCTGCCTCGGACAACGCCAAGACCGTTATCGGCGACTTGAAGCTGGTTTACAACAAGGCCCGTCAGGCTGCGATTACCAAGGAACTCTCGGAAATCGTCAGCGGCGCCGCCGCGGTGTGACGCGTAGATTTTTATTTTTGGGGATTTGAATATGAGTCAAGGTTCAATCGTTCAGTGCATCGGCGCCGTTGTGGACATCCACTTCCCGCGCGACGCGATGCCGAAGGTCTACGACGCCCTCAAGCTGGATGCTTCCGAAGCAAACGGCATGGCAGAAGACGGCCTGACCTTCGAAGTACAGCAACAGCTGGGTGATGGCGTCGTTCGTACCATCGCCATGGGTTCGTCCGACGGTCTGCGTCGCGGCATGAAGGTGAACAACACTGGCGCCGGCATCTCCGTGCCGGTCGGTATGGGCACCCTGGGCCGCATCATGGACGTTCTCGGTCGCCCGATCGACGAAGCTGGTCCGATCGACTCCAACGAGCTGCGTGAGATTCACCAGATGGCACCGAAGTTCGACGAACTGTCGTCTTCCGTTGATCTGCTCGAAACCGGCATCAAGGTTATCGACCTGATCTGCCCGTTCGCCAAGGGCGGCAAGGTTGGTCTGTTTGGTGGCGCCGGCGTCGGCAAGACCGTCAACATGATGGAACTGATCAACAACATCGCGAAGCAGCACTCCGGCTTGTCCGTGTTTGCTGGCGTGGGCGAGCGTACCCGTGAAGGTAACGACTTCTACCACGAAATGAAGGACTCCAACGTTCTCGACAAGGTCGCGATGGTGTTCGGTCAGATGAACGAGCCGCCGGGTAACCGTCTGCGCGTCGCGCTGACCGGCCTGACCATGGCCGAGCGTTTCCGTGACGACGGTCGCGACATCCTGTTCTTCGTTGACAACATCTACCGCTACACGCTGGCCGGTACCGAAGTGTCCGCACTGCTCGGCCGTATGCCTTCCGCCGTGGGCTACCAGCCGACACTGGCTGAAGAAATGGGCCGTCTGCAAGAGCGTATTACCTCGACCAAGGTTGGCTCGATCACCTCCATCCAGGCCGTTTATGTGCCTGCCGATGACTTGACCGACCCGTCCCCGGCTACCACCTTCCTGCACCTCGACTCCACGGTCGTGCTGTCGCGTGACATCGCCTCGCTGGGTATCTACCCGGCCGTCGATCCGCTCGACTCCACCTCCCGCCAGCTCGATCCGCAGGTTGTGGGCGAAGAGCATTACGCCGTAGCCCGTGCCGTGCAGATGAACCTGCAGCGCTACAAGGAACTGCGTGACATCATCGCGATTCTGGGTATGGACGAACTGTCTCCTGAAGACAAGCTCGCCGTGTCCCGCGCTCGTAAGATTCAGCGCTTCCTGTCGCAGCCGTTCCACGTGGCTGAAGTCTTCACCGGCTCGCCGGGCAAGTTCGTTTCCCTCAAGGACACGATCAAGGGCTTCAAGGGCATTTGTGCCGGCGAATACGATCACCTGCCGGAACAAGCGTTCTACATGGTCGGCGGTATCGAGGAAGTCATCGAGAAGGCCAAGACGCTGTAATAATCAGCGTCTGCAAAGGAGCTAGTAATGGCTATGACTGTTCATTGTGATGTCGTCAGTGCTGAAGAATCTATTTTCTCCGGCCTGGTGGAAATCGCAGTGTTTCCCGGCGAAGCCGGGGAACTCGGCATTCTGCCGCGTCACACGCCGCTGCTGACTCGTATCAAGCCGGGCACCATTCGTTTGAAGGTGCCCGACCAAAGCGAGTTTGAGCTGGTGTATGTGTCCGGTGGCATGCTGGAGGTTCAGCCCGACATGATTACTGTGTTGGCTGATACCGCGATTCGCGCCCACGATCTGGACGAAGCCAAAGCACTGGAAGCCAAGAAGCGTGCCGAAGAAGCTTTGGCCAATCGGAATGCCGAAATGGATTACGCTGCAGCCGAAGCCGAACTGGCCCAAGCTGTTGCCCAGTTGCAAGCAATCCAGCGTTTGCGCAAGCATACGCACTAATCCGGAACGTATCTGGAAAAAAAGGCAGCTTAGGCTGCCTTTTTTATTGTGCTTGAGCTGCCCTGAATTTAGTTGTGACTCTGTTTTGCCTGATATTGAAACCTTTTCGTGAAGAAAAAAGGGAAGGCAGATGGAAATGCGATACTGCAGGGCTATGCACAGGCCATTAAGCTGATTTTCAGCTATTCAAATACCGGCCTAGAGTTTGGAAATTCTCTTTTCAAGGCGAGCGATATCATCTCTGATGCGGTTAACTTCGCTCCCGAAGCTGGTGATATCACGCGGAGGAACAAGCAATGACGAGTCTTCGACTGCGTATTCCTTGAGGTTCTCGGCGAATTTCTGAATGCTGTCCTGGAACCCGTTGAGCAGTGAATGCCCGAGTAAATTCAGGCGACGGGCCGGAATATCGCCAAGAAATTGTGCCAAATCGGCTTCGGCGTTCCAACGCAGATTGCGAAACACGAAGGCAAAAGTCTCTGCGACATCGGCAGATCCAGCAAGCTTGACGGATGAGAACAGCTTCTCCCGGTCAAACATCGCATGTGAAAGTGCGTCGGCGGGCACACTTACCGTAACGTCTGGCGGAATTGAGGTGTCGCTATTGGTCAACAGGCCTCGATCATCAATCGAAAGGCGAATGGTGATTGCGCCAGCTTCGATCAATACGGTTGCCCCCGCGTGCTGGCGCAATCTTTCCTGAGCCCAGCTCTCGCCCTGAATCACATGGTTCAGGCTGTGGAGCACGAGTTGATTGACCGGATTCATCAATCTTAGAGACTAGAACTTGAATCCACGGTGCAAGGCGACAACGCCCAGGGCCAGATTGAAGTACTCGACCTTTTCCAGACCGGCCTTTTCCATCATTGCCTTCAACTCTTCCTGCCCCGGATGGACCCGAATCGATTCAGACAGGTAGCGATAGCTATCTGAATCATTGGTAACGAGTTTTCCGACTTGAGGAATCACCTTGAAGGAATAGAAGTCGTAGAGCGGCGCCAGCGGTTTCCAGATTTGGGAGAATTCCAGGACCAGCAAACGACCACCGGGACGCAACACTCGGTGCATCTCGGCCAGCGCTGCCTCCTTGTGGGTCATGTTGCGCAAGCCGAAGGCCACGGTAACGCAATCAAACCAGTTGTCAGGGAAGGGAAGTTTTTCCGCATCGCATTGCGCGACCGGCAGCATGTGGCCTTTGTCGAGCAGGCGGTCACGGCCACGGGCCAGCATGGCGTTGTTGATGTCGGTCAGCCAGACCTGGCCGCTCTTGCCGACCTTCTTGGAGAAGGCGAGGGAGAGATCACCGGTGCCGCCGGCAACATCAAGCACCCGGGAGCCTTCACGGACACCGCTACGCTGGATGGTGAATGCCTTCCACAAGCGGTGCATGCCACCGGACATCAGGTCATTCATCAGGTCATAGCGACTCGCCACGGAGTCAAATACGTCGGCGACCCGGCGGGCCTTTTCCTGCTCGGCAACGGTTTCGTAGCCGAAATGTGTTTTGTCGTTATTCATGGTTTCAATGATGGTGACCGCAGCCACCACTGGCGGCGGGACGAGAAGAGGTATCGATATCGCGCGACAGTCCCTGGCTTTCGATCTGCTTCAGATATTCCTGCCACAGTTCGTCGTGATGCTTGCCAAGGTTGTAAAGCATGTCCCAAGAATACAGACCGCTATCGTGGCCATCGGAAAATACTAGTCGAAGCGCGTAGGTGCCGACTGGTTCGATTCGTTCAATGCCGACGTTACGCTTGCCGGTCTGCAGCGTTTCCTGCCCCGGGCCATGACCCCGGGCCTCGGCCGACGGGGTATAAACGCGCAGGTATTCGAAGTCGAGCGAATAGGCCACGCCATTTTCGTAAATCAGTTCGAGACGGCGGGATTTCTGATGAAGCTTGATCTCGCTCGGTATCGGCGTATCGCGGTCAATACCAGCCATGGTGTCCTCCGGGGGTAAGGGCGCTAGTTTAGCGCACTCATCCCTTGTCGGGCTCAAGATAGGTCAAAGTACCTGATAGCTGATCCGGTCGAAATCGGTTCCACGCTGCAGCATATGGTTCATGCGTACCTGGAAGGTTTTATTGTCATCGGAATAGACATCAAGGATACGACTTGCCTGATACATCCCCGGCGGCAATACGATCGACCCTTCTTCCTTGATCGCCGGCACAGGTGGCAGCATGAAGGCCCGCACGTAACGCTCATTGTTGCCGCTGGTTTGTGTCGCCATGCGAACACCAATGCCGACCGGCATGCCGGGCAGCGTAGCCACGCCAACGATCAGACCTCCGGCATCCTCTTCCATCAACCAGGTGGCCTGTACCAACAAGAAATGCTCACCGTCGTGCGGGCAAATCACCATCAATTGGCCATGCGATATCTTCATGCCGGCACAGCTTCTGGCCAGGCGGAAGCCATTGGCAGAATGGTTGATGACGGTCCATTCATCCACAGGGAAACTGATCTGTGGCTTGATTGCCAACTTCTGTCCGGGGTCTGCGCGCTCCCCGAAGGTGAACAGCTCATCGCAGGCACCACGCGAATAGGCGGCCGCCGAATCGGGTTGCTCGAAGGCCTGGCTGGTCACGCAAAAATGCATTGCCTCGAAACCGACAGCCACGCGGGCCACCCCTTCTGTCGCGAAACGCCTGAAGCGACGCGGAGAAGCCGACTGCGTCCAGGGCCGTGAAAGGTGATCGAGCAAGGCGATCACATGGGCCGAAGTTTCTTCCCCCAGACCCAGTTGAGACGGCGTTATGCGCTGGCGCAACTGGCTGAGCATGTGGTTGATCTGCAAGCCAAGCCGCGAGGTATCGAGGCGCCTGGTATCTGCTCCCGGCTCATCGGCCACCGTCGAAGGGTGAAGCGGGAAATCCTTCATCAACTCGATGACATAGGGCGGGACTTCAAAGTCATCATTCAGTTTGTGAATGGAAACCAGTGGCGCCCACATGCCCGCCCACCGGCGGATCAGGTTCAGATTGCGGACGCTGTTGCTGTACGGACTGGCAATATCGATCAACAAAAGCGTTGTATAGGCGGCTGCGCAATGCGTCGCCTGCAGATTGCTCTCCAGCACATCCTCGACCGGGGTGTAAGCCACACCCCACTCCTCGGCGCTCTCGTAATAGCCGTGCAGGTCGAGCCATATACCGGGTGGCAGTTCCCGGCGCGCCCGGAAATGTTCAAGAATGACCATGCCTGTGTAATAAAGGCAGCGATGCAGAATGGTCGCGACCAGCGACACATATTGCATGTTTTCAGCATCTGGCTCCTCCAGACGGGCACACAGGGCGTAGGCCTTACCCATCTTGCGCCAGGCGGCAACCACCTGCTGGAAGTAGGATTCTTCTTCATCGGCCAGCGGCAGGGCTTTGTTGTGGTAGCGCCGCGCCATCTCTTCTTCGACGAAGCACATCGGTGCCCGCGCCTGCTCAAGCAGGGCCAGCAACACGCCGGGGTCGGGTGGCGCCATGAGCAGGCCATCGAGAAAACGCATCAACTGACGCTCGGCCACCACCGGGTTGGCCAAGGACAACTGGGAAAGATAGTCCATCCCCGTTCGCAAATCGGGAATGGCCAGCGGCATTTCTGCGGCGGTAGTGTTCATGTTCAGTCCAGCCTTATTAGTTTTTTGCCAGGACACGGCCCAAGAGCAGGGCCATTTCTTCGTTGCTCACCACAGGTCGTTGAACAGCCCCCTCACGGCGCACCGCCCCCCAGACCGGCTCGGGAAAATGCCGGTCATCCCCCCAACGGGGAATGATATGCCAATGAACATGCGGAACGACATTTCCGAAGCTGGCCAGATTGATCTTGTCGGGGGAAAACAACTGACGGACAACCGTTTCGACGGCATAAACGACATGCATCAGCGCATCCCGCGCCGGCAGGTCGAGGTCCGTCATCTCGCGAACGTGTTCGTTCCAGATGACACGGCAAAAGCCGGGGTAATTGGGATCATCAACCCGAATGACTCGGCAATGCTCGGACTGCCAGAGAACAACGCCGCCGGGTTTGGTACAAAGTTCGCAGATCTGACTGCCGATTTCCACGCTATCACGCTCCGGTGAGCCTAAAGGGACTACTCCGGAGTTTAAATACCACGGGCCGCCGCCGCAAACGAAAGAACAAATTCACGGTCGGCGACCCATCGCCGCAGAAATCAGAGCAGGACGCGTTCGATGCCGCCGGTGTTGGCCTTGCCGACGTATTCTGCCATCCAGTTGTCGCCGAGCAGATGCTTGGCCAGTTCGACCACGATGTAATCCGCCTTGGTGCCGGCATCGTCGTCGTAACGGGACAAGCCCTGCAAACAGGCCGGGCAGGAAGTCAGAATCTTGACGTCGCCCTTGAAACCATCGGCGCGAAGTTTCTCCGCACCCTTTTCGATTTCCTGCTGCTTGCGGAACTTCACCTGGGTGGCGATATCCGGCCGCGAGTAGGCAAAGGAGCCGGAATCACCGCAGCAGCGGTCGGTCAGCGGCACGTCCTGGCCCATTAGCGACTTGGTCACCGCCAGTGGCGCGTAAGCCTTCATTGGGGTGTGGCAGGGGTCGTGGTACATGTAGCGCGTGCCCTCAACACCTTCCAGCTTGACGCCTTTTTCCATCAGGTATTCGTGGATGTCGAGCAGGCGGCAACCGGGGAAAATCTTCTCGAACTGGTATTTCTGCAGCTGATCCATGCAGGTGCCGCAGGAGACGATCACCGTCTTGATGTCGAGATAGTTCAGCGTGTTGGCGACGCGGTGGAAGAGCACGCGGTTGTCGGTCGTGATCTTCTGGCCCTTGTCTTCATCGCCGGAAGCATTCTGCGGATAGCCGCAGCACAGGTAGCCCGGCGGCAGCACGGTGGTGGCACCGACTTCGTAGAGCATCGCCTGGGTAGCCAGACCGACCTGCGAGAACAGGCGCTCGGAGCCGCAACCCGGGAAGTAGAAGACGGCATCCGACTCCTCGGTCGTCTTGCGCGGGTTGCGGATGACCGGGATGACCTTGTCGTCCTCGATGTCGAGCAGGGCGCGCGAGGTGCGCTTGGGCAGGTTGCCCGGCATCGGCCGGTTGAGGAAGTGGATGACCTGCGTCTTGACCGATGGGGCACCGATGGTGGCCGACGGGTGGGCGCGGGAATCCTGCACCAGGCCGATGGCTTTGGCTGCCTTGTGGGCGAGACGCTGGGCCTTGAAGCCGAAATCCATCATCACGCCACGCATCAGCTTGATGGTCGCCGGATCCTTGAGATTCAGGTAAGTCATTGCCGCCACGGTGCCGGGGCTGAAGCGCTTCTTGTCCTGCTTGCGCAGGAAGTTGCGCATCGCCACCGAGACATCGCCAAAGTCGATATCGACCGGGCAGGGCTTCAGGCAGCGGTGGCAGACCGTGCAGTGGTCGGCGACATCGTTGAATTCGTCAAAATGCTTCAGCGAAATGCCGCGCCGGGTCTGTTCTTCATAGAGGAAGGCTTCGACCAGCAGCGAGGTCGCCAGAATCTTGTTGCGCGGCGAGTAGAGCAAGTTGGCCCGCGGCACGTGCGTCGAGCAGACCGGCTTGCACTTGCCGCAGCGCAGGCAGTCCTTGACCATGTCCGAAATCTTGCCGATTTCGGATTGCTCCATGATCAGCGACTCGGTGCCGAGCAGGCTGAACGACGGCGTATAGGCATTGCCCATGTCGCCGCCGGGCATCAGCTTGCCCTTGTTGAAGCGGCCTTCCGGATCGACCTTCTGCTTGTAGGCGCGGAAGGGGCCGAGTTCTTCCTCGGTCAGGAATTCCAGC
Source organism: Ferribacterium limneticum (assembly GCF_020510625.1). Lineage (NCBI taxonomy): Bacteria > Pseudomonadati > Pseudomonadota > Betaproteobacteria > Rhodocyclales > Azonexaceae > Ferribacterium > Ferribacterium limneticum. Next base: position 4,121,174 of record NZ_CP075191.1, read on the forward strand.
TTGGTGATGCCGATGCCGTGCTCGCCGGAGATGACGCCATCCAGACCACGGGCCAGGTGCATGATGCGCTCGACGGCCTTGTGCGCCGTTTGCAGCATGTCGTAGTTGTCCGAGTTGACCGGGATGTTGGTGTGCACGTTGCCGTCGCCGGCGTGCATGTGCAGTGCCACGAAGACGCGGCCGCGCAGCACTTCCTTGTGGATGGCCTCGATGCGCTCGACGACGGGGCGATAGACGCCGCCATCGAAAATCTTGCTCAGGCGGGCGTGCAGCTCCTGCTTCCACGACGTGCGCACCGAATAATCCTGCAGGCGGTGGAAGAGTTTCGGGTTGGCTGCCTTGTTGGTCAGCTCGCCCGCCACCACGCCGAATTCGGCAAAACTGGCTTCCGCCTCGGCTAACGGCAGGTCGAGGTTTTCGAGCAGCCATTCCCAGCGCCGGCGGACGGCCTCAACATAATCAAGTGCCGCCTGCTGGCGGTCGCCAAGCAGTACAGCTTTGTCGACATTGGCATCGCCTTCGTGCAGCGGCAACTCGCCCTTGAGGAATTGGATCAGCGCATCGCACAGGGCCAGCTTGTTCTGCGTGGACAGTTCAATATTGATGCGCTCGATGCCGTCGCAGTAGTCGCCCATGCGCGGCAGCGGGATGACCACGTCTTCATTGACCTTGAAGGCGTTGGTGTGGCGCGAGATGGCGGCGGTACGCGAACGGTCGAGCCAGAATTTCTTGCGCGTTTCGGCGTCGACGGCGATAAAACCTTCAGCCGAACGCAGGTTGCACATGCGAACGACTTCCGAGGCAGCCGCCATCACGGCCTTTTCGTCGTGGCCGACCAGATCGCCGAGCAGGACCATCTTGGGCCGACCGTGGCGCTTGGCCTTGGTCGCGTAGCCGACGGCCTTCACATAGCGCTCGTCGAGGTGCTCAAGACCAGCCAGTTGCACGCCGGAAGCCAGCCCGGCGCCGCCCGGCTTGAAGTAATCGGTGATTTCGACGATGGCCGGCACGGCTTCGCGCACCTGACCGAAGAATTCGAGACAGACGGTGCGCGAGACCGGCGGCATCTTGTGCAGCACCCAGCGGGCGGCGACGATAATGCCGTCAGTGCCTTCTTTCTGGACGCCGGGAATGCCACCGAGGAACTTGTCGGTCACGTCCTTGCCCAGGCCGATCTTGCGACAGGCAGCGCCCGGCATGGTCAGGATTTCTTCGCCGAGCAGTTTCTTGCCGCTCGGGTCAAAACGCTTGACGCGGAATTCGACGTTTTCCTGCTCGTGAATCTTGCCGTAGTTGTGATTGACCCGTTCGACTTCCAGCCAGTTGCCATCCGGATCGACCATCTTCCACCAGGCCAGGTTGTCCAGCGCGGTGCCCCACAGCACAGCCTTCTTGCCGCCGGCGTTCATGGCGATGTTGCCGCCGATGCAGGAGGCGGAGGCCGAAGTCGGGTCGACGGCAAAGACGCGGCCAGCCAGCGAGGCGGCTTCCGACACGCGGTCGGTGACGACGCCGGCACCGGTGCGGATCGTGGCATACGGCGTTTCATGGCCAGCCAGCACCAGTTCCTCGACCGGACCGATATCGATCAGTTTTTCGGTATTGATCACCGCGGCGTAAGGGGTCAGCGGCACGGCGCCGCCGGTGTAGCCAGTACCACCGCCACGGGCGATGATGGTCAGGCCGGCATCGATACAGCCGCGCACCAGATGGCCAATTTCCTCTTCGGTGTCCGGATAGAGGACGACGAAGGGGTATTCGACACGCCAGTCAGTCGCGTCGGTCACGTGCGAAACGCGGGCCAGGCCGTCGAAAGCGATGTTGTCCTTGCGCGTGTGCTTGCCGAGATACTTCAACACCTTGCGGCGCAGGTCGATGGTTTCACCGAAGCGGGTTTCGAAGCGATTGACCGCTTCCTGAGCGGCTTCGACCAGGCGCTTGACCTTGGCCGAACGCTCCGGATCCTCGGTCTCGCTCTCGGCGCGGCGCTTTTCGACTTCCTTCAGACGATGGCGCAGGGCGGTGATCAGCGCTTCGCGGCGATCACGATTGTCGAGCAGGTCGTCTTCCAGGTACGGGTTGCGCTGTACCACCCAGATATCGCCCAGTACCTCGTAAAGCATGCGCGCCGAACGGCCGGTAACGCGCTCGGAGCGGAGCTCATCGAGCACCGCCCAATTGTCGGCGCCGAGCAGGCGAATGACGATCTCGCGATCGGAAAACGAGGTGTAGTTGTACGGGATTTCGCGCAGGCGGGCAGTCATGGAAGCAACCGGGGTCCGTCAAAAAGTAGATTTTAGCGTATTGCGGCGCAAGACGCGGGACAGGTAGACCGGCACACGCATCGAGGGTTCAGTTTGGCAAGGCGCTTTGGGCCACCAGCCAGTAGCGGGCAAACTTGCCTGCCGCCATGAACAGACAGCACGGCAACCAGTGCAGGCGCAGCCAGCCAGCCGCGATACACAGCGCGTCGCCGATGATCGGCGCCCAGGCCAGCAGCAGGGCGGGGCTGCCCCAGCGTTCCAGTTTGTCGCGCTGCGGCAGGTTTTCGAGCTTTTGCCAGCGCGGCAAAAATCGGCCGCACCACCAAGAGACCATGCCGCCCCCGGTGTTGCCGAGCGTGGCGAGGGCCAGCGCCGGGCCGACTTCAGCCGGATGGATTTGCAGAAAACCCCACAACAGCGCCTCCGAGCCGCCGGGCAGCACCGTGGCCGAGAGAAAACTGGCGGCCAGCAGGCCCCAAAGCCCGCTTTCCGCCGTGACGTTTAGCCACTCCACCCGTAGAATCTCCCTTTTGCTTATTAACCTGTCAATCAAATTTGTCACTCTCGCGCAAGCGGGAGTCCATGACGATCTGGATTCCCGCTTTCGCGGGAATGACCGTGGCTCGCAGAATTGATTGCTACCTGAAAATGAGTTGCGCGCAATGCACCCGGATTATCTCGAAAAAGTTCTCAATGCACAGGTTTACGACGTGGCCGTCGAAACGCCGCTCGACCTGGCCAGCAACCTTTCCGCCCGGGTCGGCAACAAGATCATTCTGAAGCGCGAGGACATGCAGCCGGTGTTCTCCTTCAAGCTGCGCGGCGCCTATAACAAGATTGCCAGCCTTTCGGCGGAGAAGCTAAAGCGCGGCGTCATCTGCGCCTCGGCCGGCAACCACGCCCAGGGCGTCGCATTATCGGCCAGCAAGCTCGGCTGTCGGGCCGTCATCGTCATGCCGACCTCGACGCCTGGCATCAAGATCAATGCCGTCAAGGCCCGTGGCGGCGAAGTCGTCCTGCACGGTGACTCCTTCGATGCCGCCTACGCCCACGCCGTCGAGCTGGAAAAATCCGAGAAGCTGACCTTCGTCCATCCCTTCGACGATCCCGAAGTGATCGCCGGGCAGGGCACCGTCGCGATGGAAATCCTGCGCCAGCATTCGCGCCACAACGGGCCGATCACCGCCATTTTCTGTGCCATCGGCGGCGGCGGACTGGCCGCTGGCGTGGCCGCCTACATCAAGCGCCTGCGTCCGGAAATCAAGGTGATCGGCGTTGAAACCTTCGACGCCGATGCGATGAAGCAATCGCTGGCCGCCGGTAAGCGCGTTCGCCTCGATCAAGTCGGTCTGTTCTCGGACGGTACTGCCGTCAAGCTGGTCGGCGAAGAAACCTTCCGGCTGTGCAAGGAATACCTGGACGAGGTCATCCTGGTCGATACCGATGCCATCTGCGCCGCGATCAAGGATGTGTTCGAGGACACCCGCTCGATTCTCGAACCAGCCGGGGCACTCGCCGTCGCTGGCGCCAAGGAATACGCCCGTCAGCACAAGCTGAAGGACAAGAACCTGATCGCCATCACCTCCGGCGCCAACATGAATTTCGACCGCCTGCGCTTCGTTGCCGAGCGGGCCGAATTCGGCGAACAACGTGAAGCGGTCTTCGCTGTCACGCTGCCCGAGAAGCCCGGTGCCTACAAGAAATTCCTTGGGCTGATCGGCCACCGCAACGTGACCGAATTCAACTACCGCTTCCACACGGCCAGCGAAGCCCACGTCTTCGTTGGCGTTCAGGTGGCCGACCGCAAGGAATCTCTCAAGCTGGTCGACAGCCTGCAAAAGCACGGCTACCCGACGCTGGATCTGACCGACGACGAAATGGCCAAGAACCATATCCGTCACATGGTCGGCGGCCACGCCCCGGCGGTTTGCGAAAAGGGCATGCGCGAGCTGCTCTACCGCTTCGAATTCCCCGAAAAGCCGGGCGCCTTGATGAACTTCCTGACCCAGATGAGCGCTGGCTGGAACATCAGCCTCTTCCACTACCGCAACCACGGCGCCGACTATGGCCGCGTGCTGGTCGGCATGCAGGTGCCACCGGACGATATGGGGAAATTCGAGGAATTCCTGACCAATCTCGGCTACGCGCACTGGGACGAGAGCCAGAACCCGGCTTACAAGCTGTTTTTGGGGTAAACGCCTGATCCAATAGATTTGTAGTAGACTTTTCGCGTCTACTACAAATCAAGGTTGGCGATGTCTCCTCAAAGCCCGGTCAGCCAAACGCTCTACGCGCAACTGCTCGAAGAAGCATCGGTTTTCAACGCCACCATCTTCGAGCAAGGTATTGCCGGCAGCCCTTATCTGAACCACGCCAACGGCTATGCCTACTGGTACTGGCAGGTGACCGCCCCCGACGGCAAGCTCAAGCGCCTTTCCCTCGGCCGGGACACCCCGGAAACCCAGGCACTGGTCGAACGCCTCAAGACGCGCAAAGCCGAGGCCAGCGAAGCCATTACCGCCCTGCGCGCAACGACCCGCGCCTTTGTCGCCAGTGGCGGCATGAGCATGGAGTCGGCGCACTTCCGCGTCATGGAACACTTGGCCCAGGCCGGCCTCTTTCGCAAGGGCCTCGTGCTCGTCGGCTCGCATGCCTTTACTGCCCTCGGCAACCTGCTCGGCCTGCGCTGGGGCAGCCAGCTCAAAACCAGCGACATGGATTTCGCCCGCGCCCAGGGCATCAGCCTCGCTCTGCCCGGAAACGCCGAAGCCATCGACGTTCTCGCCAGCGCCAAAGAACTCGACCCGACTTTCTTCGCCGTACCCCAACTTGACCACCGCCAGCCGTCGACGGCCATCATCAGCCGCAAGACCCGGATCAAGCTCGACTTCCTGACCACGCACGCCGGCTCGGAAGCCGATTCGCCGTACTATTTTGCTGATCTCGGCATCGCCGCCACGCCCCTGCGCTTCATGGACTACCTGCTCGGCGGCCTCAACCGTCGCGGCCTGGTCATTGGCACCTACGCCTTCCCAATCAACCTGCCCGACCCCGCCCGTTTTGCCATCCACAAGCTCATCATCGCCCAGCTACGAAGCGGCGAGGGCGATGCCAAAAGGCAGAAAGACATTCGACAAGCCGACGAACTGCTCGCCGGCATGATTGAAATTGGTCTGGCGCATGAAATTGAAGAAGCTCTTGGCGCGCTCACTGCGGCCGGCTACCCCGGCGCCCTGGCGCTCATCCGGCGCTCGGCCGAACAAAGCCGGCTCGCTTGTGACTGGCTGCATCAGCAACTGGACAAAATGGCGCCGTAAAACCCGAAAAATCACCCAAAATCAAAACCTCGTCGGCGCCGCTTTCACCCCAGCCAGGCCTGCACCACCCACAACGCCGCCATCCCTACCGCGATCGTCGCCAGCACGCTGCACGTCAAACGGGCGACCAGCAAGGCCACCAGTGCTGCCCACAGGCGCGGGTTGTCCGGCGAGGCATTCAGGCTGCCGCCGATCATGAAAATCTCCGGCGCGATCAGGGCACCGAGGATGGCGGGCGGCACGTAGCGCAAGACTGCTTCGATGCGCGGATCGTCCGGCAGATGGTGGCCGAAGGCGATGAACGACAGCCGGATCAGGAAAGTGACCAGCCCGCAGGCAGCCATGGTCAGCAGCAAAACCGTCGTGCTCATGGTTTTTTCCTGTCGAAACGGCACATGAACAAACCGAACGCGATGCCCACCCCGGCTGCAACCAGCAGGCCCAGCTTGTGCGGCAAGGCCAGCGCCGGGAGCACCACGGCAGCAGCCGCCAGCGCCGCCCACGCATCGCTGCGCCGATGCACCGACAGCACCAGCAACGCTATGAACGTCAGCGCAATGGAAAAATCCAGCGACCAGCTTTCCGGAATTGCCGTCCCTAGCAGCACCCCGGCCAGCGTGGACAACTGCCAGCCGGCCCACAGCGTGAAGCCGGTGCCGAGCAGAAAGAAATGCCGATGCGCCGTCGCCGGGCCGTCGCGCAGGCGGCCAATTGCTGCGGCAAATGCCTCGTCGGTCAGCAGATAAGCCAGCAGTAATTTCCAGCGCCAGGGCAGGGCGCGCAAATAATCCGCCATCGCCGCGCTGTAGAGCAGGTGGCGCAGATTGACCACGCCCACCGTTGTCACCATCACCGGTGGCGGCGTACCCCCGCCCCACAACTGGGCGAACACTACCTGCGACGAGCCGGCAAAAATCAGCGGCGAACTCAACACCACCGCCCACCCCGGCAAACCTGCCGCCAGCCCAAGTACGCCAAAAATCAGTCCGAACGGCACCACACCGAGTAACAAGGGCAACTCGGCGCGCACACCGCCAAGAAATTCGTCGCGGGGAGAATGAACAGGCATGGGATAAGGCAGGGGAGACCAGCGAAGGCCCTATGCTAATCCATCGATGCCGACGCGTTCGGCCAAAGCCACGAGAAGCGGATCGGACAAGGATAGGACGAGTAATCGCCCACGCCAAACCGGCCAGCCGTTTCGGATTGGGCCAACTTTCCCCTTTTGGCCATTCAAAACCCGCCAATTTCCAGCCAAATTACCCTATAAATTCAATTTCCATTGGGTAACTATCTTTACCAGCCCTATAATTACCCCACAAAATCTTATTTTATTGGGTAACCCATGAAAGCCCCGGTGCTTTTTCGCCCGAACCAGCCCGCTTTTCGCCAGCAATATGCCGCACTTAGAGAGCAGTCACTCACTGCCGGCGCCTTGCTGCCTGGCACTCCTGGCACACTGCAGCTGCGGCGCGGCACCGGCTACGCCTACTGGTATCGAGTCTATTACCCGGTGCCCGGCAAGCAGGCCGAAACACTGGTCGGGCGCGAAGGCGATAGCGTCGCTGAAAACGCCATGCGGGCGCAGATGGATATTGCCGAATCGACGGCCCGCCAAGTTGGCATGCTGCGCAAGCTCGGCTTTCAAGTGGCCGACAAGGCCAGCGCCCGCGCCCTCGTCGAACTGCATAATCTCGGCGGCTTCGCAGCCGGCCTGCTGCTCGCCGGCCCGCTTGGCTGCCTCGCCTGGCTGAACGAATTCGGCGCCCGCCTCCGGCAGCCGGCGGGCGAGCCGGCCATCGTCCCGCGTCTTGAACTGGTCGCACCGGATGACTTTCTCAGCCAAGCCTTGGCCGCGGCCCTGCCTTTCGTTGCCGTCGCCGAGCCCAATGCTGCGATGGCCGCCGAATCAGCTTCCCCGACGACCACCCAAACCGCCATCGCGCTGCCCGGCCTGCCCCCCATGCCGGTCGACATCCTGGTTGCCGGCAAGCGCTTCGGCATCGCCGTGCAAGCGCCTGGGCTGGCCTGGTCGGCCACGACCGCTCCCGGCCATGACTACCTGCTCGCCGCCCCCGCACCCGGTGCCCTGCTCGCCGGCGGCCACTGCATTCCCGTTCGACTGCCGCAAGCAGCCCGGCTCGTCTGGCACCAGCTCTGCAGCAGCGCCCGGCACCCCGAGCCGCAGGCTGCCGTGCAACGCCGGCTGGCGCTCAGCCTCGCCGCCGTCGTGCTTGCCGACGACCCGTGGGCCATGCTCACCGCCTGGGAAGCCGCCCCAGAAAGCATTGCCGAACCGATTCGACCGCTGCGCGACATCCTGCTGGCCGGCGTCGCCGCGCATCCTGATTTGCGGGATCTGCTCGCCGACTGCCTGGGCTGACCCACGCCCCCAGCCGTTTCAAATATCGGCCCTTGCTCGCATTCCCGCCCCCCGGGGGAATGCCGTTCAGTTAAGCATCATTCCCGCCTGCTCGGGAACGACTCATTCGAAGGGTTTTCCTCTTAACTGAACGGAATTGGCGCCCCGGAGGCAACTTTTGATGCCATGGCCGCAGCAATCGTTTCACAATCCCGTTGGCATCGCTACACTGCGCCTTTCCCTCCAAACCTTAGCGCCATGACCCCCGAAGCCTTCATCGCCCACTGGAAAAACAACGCCACCACCGAACGGGCCGGGGCGCAGCAGCATTTCAGTGACCTCTGCGACCTGCTCGGCGTCGAAAAACCGCGCGATCCCGACAACTACTGTTTCGAGCGCGGCGCCGGCAAATCCAGCGGCGGCAACGGCTGGGCCGATGTCTGGAAGCGCGGCCACTTCGGCTGGGAAAACAAGAAGCCCGGCCGCGACTTGGGCGCCGCCCTCAAGCAACTCACCGACTACGCCCTGCAGCTTGAAAACCCGCCGCTGCTCGTCGTCTGCGACCGCGAGCGCATCGTCATCCACACCGCCTTCACCGGCTACCCGGACGAACCGCGCAGCATCCACATCGAGCAACTGATCGAGTCGGAAGCCCGCCAGCTCCTCAAATGGGTCTTCACCGACCCAGAAAAGCTGCGCCCCGAAAAATCCACCGCCGCCATCACCGCAGAAGCCGCCGGCCAGTTCGCCCAGCTCGCCGCCGCCATGCGGAAGCGGGGCGAGGAAGGGCAACGCGTCGCCCACTTCCTCGTCCAGTGCCTGTTCTGCATGTTTGCCGAAGACGAACAACTTCTCCCCGCCGGCATCTTCACCGACCTGCTCAAGCACGCCGGCAGCGATGCCGACAAAGCCGCCCGCCGGATCGAAAAACTGTTCACCGCCATGCAGAAAAAAGGCGGCGACTACGGCGACCACGATATCGCCTGGTTCAACGGCGGCCTGTTCAAGAACATCGACGTCCCGCCGCTCACCGCCGCCGACCTGCAAGCCCTGCACCGCGCCGCTAGCGACATGGACTGGCGCGCCATCGACCCCACCATCTTCGGCACCCTCTTCGAACGCGGCCTCGACCCCGCTGCCCGCGCCCCGCTCGGCGCCCACTACACCGACACCGGCACCATCGCCAAGCTGATCGAACCGCTGGTCAGCGAGCCGCTCGCCGCCGAATGGGCAACCGTCCGAAACGCCCTATCCACGGGCCTCGGCGACGGCCCGAAAGGCAGGCGGGGCAAGGCTTCCCGGGCGGCCTATCAAAGCTTCCTGCTGCGCCTCAACCACTTCCGCGTCCTCGACCCCGCCTGCGGCTCCGGCAACTTCCTCTACCTCGCCCTCAAAGCCCTGCGCGACATCGAAAAACGCGCCCACATCGACGCCCAGGAATTCGGCCTGCAACCCGAACTCACCATGCAGACCGGCCCGCACAACATCCTCGGCTTAGAAATAAATGAGTTTGCAGCAGAGCTCGCCCGCGTCACCGTCTGGATCGGCGACATCCAATGGTGCCGCCGCAACGGCTACCCACACGCCATCAACCCCATCCTCAAACCACTCGACGGCATCGAACACCGCGACGCCTTGTTAAGCCCCTCCCCCGCCAGCGGGGGGCGAGGAGGGGGTTTCGTCGAGCACTGCTCGGCGCCCTCCGAGCGACGGAGCGTCAGCGAGACTACCGGGGTTGGGGAGAGGGCGCTTGTCGAAGCCATCTGGCCCACCGCCGACGTCATCGTCGGCAACCCGCCCTTCCTCGGCGACAAAGTCATGCGCAGCGAACTCGGCGCCGACTACGTCGAAACCCTGCGCAAAACCTACGATGGCCGCGTCCCCGGCGGCGCCGATCTCGTCACCTACTGGTTCGAAAAAGCCCGCGCCCAGATCGAAGCCGGAAAATTGCAGGCCGCCGGCCTGGTTTCCACCAACTCCATCCGTGGCGGCGCCAACCGCAAGGTGCTGGAGCGGATCGTCGAAACCACCCGTATTTTTGAAGCGTGGAGCGATGAGGAATGGATCAACGACGGCGCCGCCGTGCGCGTTTCACTCCTTGGATTTGGGCCGATTTTTCCGGTTGACCGTGGAAGTCGGCTGGATGGCGCGGAAGTAGCGGCGATTCATGCCGATTTGACTGCAGGCGAAGGTCTGAACCTCACGCAAGCCAAGCCGTTGGCTGAAAACGCTAAGACAGCATTTCAAGGAATTACCAAAGGCGGCGCCTTCGATATTCCCGGCGATCAAGCCAGAGATTGGCTGCGCGCACCAAACCCTAACGGCCTGCCAAACGCCGCCGTCGTTCGCCCGTGGCGGAACGGCATGGATGTTACGCAGCGGCCTGCTGATAAATGGATCGTTGACTTTGCTGAACACGCCGAAAATGAGGCAATACTTTTTGAAGCGCCGTTTTCCCATGTTCTCCAGCACGTAAAGCCCGAGCGTGACGGAAACGCCGAGAAAAACACACGCGAAAAATATTGGCTATTCAAGCGCTCCGCCGCCGATATGAAACATGCAATCAGCTCTCTACCCCGTTCAATTGCTACCCCAGAAGTTGCCAAGCATCGCGTTTTTGTCTGGCTTGCCCCAAGGATCGTTCCGGACAAAAATCTCATCGCCATTGCCCGCGCCGACGACACCACCTTCGGCATCCTGCATTCTCGCTTCCACGAACTCTGGTCGCTGCGTCTTGGCACCTCGCTTGAAGACCGACCTCGCTACACGTCAAGCACCACCTTCGAAACCTTCCCCTTCCCACCCGGCCTGACGCCGCGCGACACCGCTCCCTCACCCCCAGCCCCTCTCCCGCAAGCGGGAGAGGGGTGCGCGACAGCGCGGGAGAGGGCCGCCGTCGCCGCCCACATAGCAGCCGCCGCCCGCCGCCTGAACGAACTGCGCGAAGCCTGGCTCAACCCGGCCGAGTGGGTCGATTGGGTCATCACCCCGGAAGAGGAAAAAGCCGGCTTCCCCAAACGCCCGGTCGCCAAACCCGGCCATGAAGCCGACCTCAAGAAGCGCACCCTGACCAACCTCTACAACGCGAAGTTGGCAGGAAAAGCCGCCTGGCTCGACCTCGCCCACAAGGAACTCGACAAAGCCGTCGCCGCCGCCTACGGCTGGACGGACTACACCCCCGACATGCCCGACGAAGAAATCCTCCGCCGCCTGCTGGCGCTGAATCTGGAACGAGCTGCCGGCTGATGCCGTTATCGAAATACTTTGATATTTTATTTAAGTAGTTAGATAATCAAACCATGAAACCGCTACGCTTTGTTGGTTCCAGCCTCGACGACATGAAGGATTTTCCCGCCGAGGCACGGCGGGCAGCAGGGTTTGAGTTACATGCCGTGCAATGCGGCCTGATGCCTTCGGATTTCAAGCCGATGCTGAATGTCGGGGCGGGGGCTTATGAGATTCGCCTGCATGTACAGGGTGAGTGGCGGGTGATTTATGTCGCCAAGTTCGAGGATGGCATTTACGTTTTGCATGCCTTCCGGAAAAAGACGCAAAAGACCCGCGTCGAGGACATCGAACTGGCGGCGCGCCGGTATCGGCAGATTGGAGTTTGAGCAATGGAAACGATCACTGAGTCTTCCGGCAACGTGTTTGCCGACCTGGGTTTTTCGGCCGAGGAATCAGCGCTGCTGGCCATGCGCGCCGAGTTGATGGCACGCCTGCGCGAAACCATCGCCGAACGCGGCTGGACTCAAACCGAGGCGGCCAGCCATCTCGGCATCGGGCAGTCCCGCGTTTCCGATCTGGTGCGCGGCAAGTGGGAGAAATTCAGCCTCGACATGCTGGTGACCCTGGCCACCCGCGCCGGCCGCAAGGTGGTGGTGGCTGTCGACTGATTTCCCTGGTGCATTTTCTGCAAAGGCAACATCGGCTGGTGCCAAACTTGGAGCATTCTGCAATCAGTCTCTCGAATGCATTCAGTGCAAAATCAGGCCTGCTTCGGTGGGCTCTTTTTATGAACAAGCGAAGAGTGTTTAAATCGCGACTATTTTCTTTCGCTAAATAACACCATGAGCATTCTCGACAAACTCTGGATCGCTGTCGGATTAAAGCAAAAGCCCCGCGCGAACCCAGTGCGAAAACCCATTCCTATTGTTAAGCCACCCCAATCGCCAATACCTCCACCAGCGCCGACGCCTCAACCGGCATTTGTCCTGACGCCAGCAGCCGCAACATATCTCGACGCAGCATGGTTACTCAACCAAAACAGAACCTTGCTTCTTCCTGTAGGAACAAGGCTTTGGCACGGCGGACTCATTGGCCCGAACAATTCGCCCGCCAACGCCAAGGGTCTCTGGACAACAAGAAACTCACAACAGAGAACACACTACAACTCTTGGGCACTTCAGGAGGCCATTAGCAAAGGTGTAAACGCATATCTGACAGAGTTCGAGACAAACAAAGATTTGCTGCTCGCGGATTTCGCAAGCTACTCGCTGAATCCGTTCACGGCCGCGTTGTGTAATGGTGCGCACAACAACATGAAGCAGGCGGTTATGGCATGGTTGGTGAAGAAGTCTAATTTGAGCGGTATCGTTGCCATCAATAGCGGCCCTGATGAGGTCGTGATCAGCCTCCCGGCAACAGACCTCACTATCATTCAGCAAACAGTCATATAGAAGAACCCCAAGCTCAGTCGGCAACAAATCTGCCTGTCAGCCCACCGATTCAGCCAGTGAGCATCTCCATCTGCCGCGCATTCCAGTCGAGCACTGCGGTACGTGTCGTCATCCGGGTGGCCAGTTCGGGGAATTCCTGCGTAATCACGTTGGCCGCAAAGCCGGACATGAAGCGGGCCTTCAGCTCCGCCCGCGCCCGGTCGACGCCGATTTCGTCATAGGGCACGGAGGCCAGCAGCAGGAAGCCGTCGTCGGGGATGCGTCCGGCTTTCATGTTGCTTTCGATGATGCCGGCGGCCTTGCGCACGGGATCGGCGAGGTCGGGGCTGTAGGGGCCGATGATCAGGGCGAGGTTGGGGGTGTGCAGAAAGTCGAAGCCGCGGCCGATGCAGATGACCCATTCGCGGTGCTCGATGTCGAGCTGGCGTTCGCGCTGGGCAATCTGGGTGCGGATGTCGGCGATGTGGTCGAGATTGCCGCGCAGCAGGGGGAGCAGGTCGGCCTGCATCTGCGCCGGCATGTCGGGGAGCAGGGCGGCGAGCCGGGGTTCGAGGGTGGCGAGGTCGTCGGCGCCGAGGCCGGCCAGATCGAGTACCGTGCCGTCGCTGCCGTGGATGGCCAGCGCTTCCTCGTCGGTTTCGAAGCCGCAGACGAGCGGATAGACGGTGCCATGACCGCTGCCGAAGATGTGTTCCATCTGACGGCGGATCTGCTGGGTGTGGGCGAGGGCAGCCGCAGTGTCGTAACCGAAGCCGGCGCAGCCGCGCTTCGGGTTGCCGCGCGACCAGTGGTAGGTGATCAGGAAGAGCACGCGCCGGCCGGCCCCGACCATGCGCTGGACGTGGTGGGCGACCACCTCGCCGAGGTGCGGCCAGCCGAGGTCGAACATGCCGCCGAGGTTACGGAAAGGCATCAGGATGCCGGCCGGGGTGTGGGTGGCGACCGGGATATTGATGCGGCCGTCCATGCATTTGAGCACGGCGATGGCGGTGGGGTGTTCGGCGAGGTAACGCTGGCGGGCGAGCCAGGCTTCGGGGCTGCGAAAGGTTTCGCCGTGGCGCCGGGCAAGGTCGAACAGCCAGTCGATGCGCTGGCCGATGGCGCGGTTGTGGATGTCGTTCATGTCCCCTCCGAAGTGATGGCAAAGCTGGATCGCTGCTCTTTTTTCGGTTTTTCGCAGCCGGTACCGCTGCTTTTGATTTTTACCGCCTTTGTACCGTCAACCGGGCTCGGCAGGAAGCGCCAGGCAAGGGATATTATTGGCGCGCTCGAATAACTGGCCGGCCGATTAATTTCTTTTGGTTATATTTTTGTGAATATTGATTCTTTCACAGAATAAACCAGCCTGCCTAGACTCCAGTCATCCATAAATATTTCAAATGACTGGAGTGCCCCATGCGCAAATTTGCCTTCGTTTCAGCCTTGTCCGTCGCCATCGGCATCAGCAGCGCCATCGCTCAGACTTCGCTGCTCAACGTCTCCTATGACCCGACCCGCGAGCTGTACAAGGATTACAACGCCGCCTTTGCCAAGCACTGGCAGGCGAAAACCGGGCAGGTGATCAACTTCCGCCAGTCGCACGGCGGCTCGGGCAAGCAGGCGATGGCGGTGCGCGATGGTCTGGAGGCTGACGTGGTGACGCTGGCGCTGGCTTACGACATCGACGCGCTGGTCGAACGCAAGCTGATCCCGGCTGACTGGCAGACGCGCTTCCCGCACAACTCTTCGCCCTACACCTCGACCATCGTTTTTCTGGTGCGCAAGGGCAACCCGAAGAACATCAAGGATTGGGGCGATCTGGCCAGGCCGGGCGTCGGCGTGATTACACCCAATCCGAAGACTTCTGGCGGCGCCCGCTGGAACTACCTCGCCGCCTGGGCCTGGGCGCTGAAGCAGCCGGGCGGCAATGAACAAAAGGCGAAGGAACTGGTCACCGGCATTTTCAAGAACGTGCCGGTGCTCGATTCCGGCGCCCGTGGTTCGACCACCACCTTTGTCGAACGCGGCCTCGGCGACGTGCTGATCGCCTGGGAAAACGAGGCGCAGCTGGCGGTCAATGAAATCGGCAAGGACAAGTTCGAGATCGTCGCCCCCAGCCTGTCCATCCTCGCCGAACCACCGGTCGCCGTAGTGGACAAGGTGGTCGAGAAGCGCGGCACGCGGCTGACGGCACAGGCTTACCTCGATTACCTGTATTCGGAAGACGGCCAGAACATCGCCGCCAAGCACTATTACCGGCCGCGCGATGCCAAGGTGGCGGCGAAATACGCAGCGAACTTTCCCAAGCTCAAGTTGGTCACTATCGACGACACCTTCGGCGGGTGGCAGAAGGCGCAAAAAGCCCACTTCGCCGATGGTGGCAGCTTTGACCAGATCTACCTGAAGAAGTAACAGCACCATGCCCGTCGAAGACCTGATTCGTTATTTCAATGCGGCCGACACGGCCGGCGACAGCACGCTGTACGTGGCCGGCGACCGCGTCGAAGCCTGGCACGGTGGCCTGCACCTGGGCTCGCTGTTTCAGCCGATCGTAGACTTGCGCGCCGAGCGGGTGGTGGGCCATCAGGCCAGCCTGACCGTGCGCCGCGCCGATGGCCTGGCATTGCCCGCCGATGCCCCGTTTGCCAGTTGCGAGAGCGGGACGGCGGTCGTCCATCTCGACCGCCTGAGCCGTACCCTGCATGCCCTCAACTTCCTCGCCCAGCAACAGCACACCGGCGGCTACCTGCAGGTCGCGGTCCATCCGCGCCACCTGCAGGCGGTCAGCAACCAGCACGGCCTGGTGTACGAGGCCATTCTCAAGCGCTGCGGGCTGGGACCGGCTGACATCGTGCTCGATATCGACCTCACTGAAATCGACCTGAGCGGCCAAGGTGCGCAGGCCCTGGCCAACTACCGCCAGCGCGGCTACCGGCTGGCACTGCGCGAACCGGAGCAGGCCTTGGCCCTGCCGGCCGTCCTGGCCTTGCAGCCGGACATCCTGCGTATCGCCACGGCTGACCCGGCCGTGTGCGCCTCGGCACATTTGGTCGGAACGCTGATTGAGATCGCCGGAATCAACGATGGCGCCACCTTCCACTCAGCCCAGGCCAGCGGCGCCGACCTGGGCCAGGGGCACCTGTTCGGCCCACCGGCCAGCGCCTGCCGCCCAACCCACAAGGGGGCAAGAAACCCCTACAATCCTCTGTCTTCGTCTGGAGCCCGTCCATGAAAATCGCCAACAACGTCACCGAACTGGTCGGCAACACGCCGCTGGTCAAGCTCAACCGCGTCACCGAAGGCGCCGTCGCGACCATCGCGGCCAAACTCGAATTCTTCAATCCCGGCCACAGCGTCAAGGACCGGATCGCCGTTTCCATGCTCGATGCCGCCATTGCGGCCGGCAAGATCGGCCCGGATACCGTCGTGCTCGAGCCAACCTCGGGCAATACCGGCATCGGTCTCGCCATGGTCTGTGCCGCCCGCGGCATCAAGACCGCTTTCGTGATGCCGGAAACCATGAGCCGCGAACGCAAGCTGCTGTTGAAGGCCTATGGCGCCGAACTGATCCTGACGCCCGGCCCGGAAGGCATGGGCGGCGCCATCGCCAAGGCCCAGGCACTGGCCGACAGCGACCCGAAATACTTTGTGCCGCAACAATTTGAGAACCCGGCCAACCCGGAAATCCACCGCAACACGACGGCCGAGGAAATCTGGCGCGATACCGATGGCCAGGTCGATATTTTCGTTTCCGGCGTCGGTACCGGCGGCACGATCACCGGCGTTGGTGAAGCACTGAAGGCGAAGAAGCCGGGCGTCAAGATCGTCGCGGTCGAACCGGATGCCTCGCCGGTGCTCTCCGGCGGCCAGAAGGGTCCGCACCCGATTCAGGGCATCGGCGCCGGCTTCGTGCCGGGCGTGCTGAACACGACGGTTTACGACGAGGTGATTCGCGTCAAGAACGACGACGCCTTCGCCATCGCTCGCCGCATGGCCACGGAAGAGGGCCTGCTGGTCGGCATTTCCTCCGGTGCCGCCACCTGGGCCGCGCTGGAATTGGCCAAGCGGCCGGAAAACGCCGGCAAGCTGATCGTGGTGATCATTCCCTCCTTCGGCGAGCGCTATCTGTCGACGGCGCTCTATCAGCATCTAGAAGTTTGAGCCCCCATCGTCATTCCCGCAAAAGCGGGAATCCAGGGATGTTCCGAAAACCGTGCCCGCTGTCCTGGATTCCCGCCTACGCGGGAATGACTGGAGGAGCGCCGGCATGAGTCGCTTCGACACCCCCATCGACCGCCGTACCTCCGACTCCATCAAATGGGGCAAGTACGCCGGTCGCGATGTCCTGCCACTGTGGGTGGCGGATATGGATTTTGCCGCGCCGCCGGCCGTCATCGAAACCCTGCACCGACGGATCGAGCACGGCGTTTTCGGCTACGGCGGCCCATGGCCATCACTAACCGAGTCAGTGCTCACTCACCTTGAGAGCGAGTACGAATGGCGCATTGAGCCGGAATGGATCGTCTGGCTGCCGGGACTGGTCACCGGCCTGAACGTCGCCTGCCGGGCCGTCGATGGCGAGGTGCTGACCGCAACCCCGATCTACCCGCCATTCCTGTCGGCGCCGCATTTTTCCGGCCGCCAGCTGAACCGCGTCGAGCTGGCGTGCGCTGATCAAGGCTGGGTCTGGGACCAGTCGGCGCTGCAACAGGCGACGACGCCGGCCACAAAATTGTTCCTGCTCTGCCACCCGCACAACCCGGTCGGCCGCTGCTGGAGCCGGGCCGAGCTGCTGGAACTGGCCGCCTTTGCCGAAGCAAACGACCTGATCGTCTGTTCCGACGAAATCCACTGCGGCCTGATCCTCGACGCCGACAAGCGGCACATCCCGTTCGCCAGCCTGTCGCCGGCAGCGGCCAAACGCAGCATCACGCTGATGGCGCCATCAAAGACCTTCAACATCCCCGGCCTCGGCTGCGCTTTCGCGGTGATTCCCGATGCCAGATTGCGCCACCGCTTCGAGCACGCCATGCACGGCATCGTGCCGCACGTGAATGTGCTCGGTCTGGCCGCCTGCGAAGCGGCCTACCGCGACTGCGGCGACTGGCATCGCGAGCTGATCGCCTATCTGGCCGGCAACCGTGATCGGGTTCAGGCCACGGTTAACGCGGCAAACGGCGCCAGGATGCAACGGGTCGAGGCCACCTATCTGGCCTGGATTGATGTCCGCGAACTTGGCCTGGCCAACCCGGCCGCGCATTTCGAAGCGCATGGCCTTGGCCTCTCCGACGGTGCCGACTTTGGCGCACCGGGCTGGCTACGCCTCAATTTCGGCTGCCCGAGAAGCACGCTGGACGAGGCTCTCCAACGCTTCACCAACGCCTGTCGCGCCGCATGAACGCCTACACGCTGACCCTGTTCACGCTGCTGG
Source organism: Ferribacterium limneticum (assembly GCF_020510625.1). NCBI lineage: Bacteria > Pseudomonadati > Pseudomonadota > Betaproteobacteria > Rhodocyclales > Azonexaceae > Ferribacterium > Ferribacterium limneticum. The sequence continues at coordinate 4,139,206 of NZ_CP075191.1, forward strand.
CCGCCATGGTCGTCCAGATTTTTGTGCTCGCCCTGGCCATAGAGGGCTATCTGCGCAACACGCTCGATCGCGGCCTGCGCTGGTCGTGGCTGGCGATGGCCATCGGCTCGATGCCGCTGGCCCTGCACCATGGCTACACGCTGGAACTGGCCCTGCGCACCGGCCTCTACGACACTCGGCAGGCCGTGCTGGTCGCTCTGGCCTCGTTGTTTTTTGCGCTGGGAATCTACGGTTTCAGGCGCCGAGCCTGAACGCACCGGCTTCGGTGACGATCCAGTCCAGCCGCTGATCATGGCTTTCCGGCCGGATGCTCTCCAGCCGATTGACCTCGAAGCCGACGCCCACCGCCAGCGGGCGAGGGGAGAGGGTGGCCAGCGTCCGGTCGAAGTAACCGCCGCCGTAGCCCAGCCGATAACCGGCCCCGTCGAAGCCATTCAGCGGCAACAGAATCAGGTCAGGCACCACGAAATCACCGCTCATCGGCGTCGGGATGCCATAGCGGTCGGCCTCCAGCACCGTTTCCGGCGTCCACAGACGAAAAGCCAGCGCTGTATCTTCAGCCACCACCACCGGCAAAGCTGCCTGCACGCCACGCGCCGCCCAGCGTTCGACGACCGCCCGCACGTCCGGCTCATGCTTGATCGGCCAGCAAAAAGCGAACACGCGCGGGGTCGGCAAAGCGACCAGCACCTGCTCGACGATGCGTGCTGACAGCGCGTCATGCTCGGCATCGCTCAACGCCGCCCGGCGCGCCACCATCTCGCGCCGCAATGCCCGGCGCCAGGCCGTGTTATCCTCGTTCGCTTCTCGCATCACAGTAATCTAGCATGAAGTTTCCAGTCCTCCTCGCCAGCCTCGCGCTTTCGTCTTCCTTGTTCGCCCAAGGCAACGATACGGCCTTCCTGACCGCCCGTGACGCCTTCCGGGCCGGCGATATCAACAAGCTGGAACGGGCCAGCAGCCAGCTCGGCAACCACGAACTGGCGCCGTATGCCGAGAGCTATCGGCTGCGCATGTGGATGGACAAGGGCGACCCCAACAATCTGCGCGATTTCCTGCAACGCAACGAAGGCAGCTACGTGGCCGAAAAGCTGCGCGCCGACTGGATCCGCTTCCTCGGCAAGCGTGCAGCGTGGAACGAAGTGGAAACCGAGTTTCCCAAACTGCTCGCCCCCGAACCGGATGTCACCTGCTACAACCAGCAGGCCCGTCTGGCGCGTGATGACCGCAGCGTTCTGGCCGAAGCCGAGAAGCTCTGGCTGACCATGCTCGAACCGCCGGAACCCTGCCGACCGATTCTCGATGCGCTGGTCGCCAGCCAGAAGATGACCGCCGACGATGTCTGGGCCCGCGCCCGGCGCCAGCTTGAAGCCAATCGCCCGAGCTGGACGAAAACGACACTGAATTACCTGCCGGACAGCCAGATGCCGGACAGCCGCTCGCTCGACAGCGCCGTCAGCAGCGCAATGAGCTACCTCGTCCGCCAGCCGGGCAACTGGAACAACAGCCGGGCAGGGCGCGAGCTTGCTGCCTTTGCCATCCAGCGCCTGGCCACCAACGACCCGCGCGTTGCCGCCGACGAGCTGGAAAAGATCAAGGGCAAGCTGCAGGATTCCGAGCGCCAGTGGGCCTGGAGCCAGATCGCCCTGCAGGGCGCCAAGAAACACCTGTCCGAAACCGTCGATTGGTACGCCAAGGCCGGCAAGACCGCACTTTCGGATGAAGGCGCTCAATGGAAGGTGCGCGCCGCCCTGCGCGCCCAGGAGTGGGGCATCGTCCGCGATACCATCCAGGCCATGCCGCCGACCCTGGCCGCGTTACCGGAATGGACCTACTGGCTGGGCCGTTCGCTGCACGCCGGTGGCCGGACCACCGAAGGCAATGCCCTGTTCGAGAAGATCGCCGGCCAGCCCAATTTCTACGGCAACCTGGCCGACGAAGAACTCGGCCGTACCGTGCTCCCGCCGCCCAAAGCCCAGGCCACCACCGCCGAAGAACAAAGGGCGGCCCAGGATAATCCCGGCATCCGCCGCGCCCTGGCTTTCTTCCGCGTCGACCTGCGAACCGAGGCAGTCAAGGAATGGAACTGGGTGCTGCGCGGCATGGAAGACCGCGAATTGCTCGCTGCTGCCAACCTCGCCAAGCGCAACCAGATCTGGGACCGCGCCATCAACACGGCTGACCGAACCAAGAACGAACACGATTACACGCTGCGCTTCCTCTCCCCCTACGGCGAGACCGTCCGCCCGGCCGCCCAGAATCAGTCGCTCGACGACGCCTGGGTCTACGGCCTGATGCGCCAGGAAAGCCGTTTCATCACCAGCGCCAAATCGAACGTCGGCGCTTCCGGCCTGATGCAGTTGATGCCGGCCACGGCCAAGTGGGTGGCCAAGAAGATCGGCCTGCGCGATTTCAGCCATGGCCGCGTCAACGATACCGAAACCAATGTCCTGCTCGGCACCAGCTACATGCGGCTAGTCATGGAAAACCTCGACAACCACCCGGTGCTGGCTTCGGCCGCCTACAACGCCGGCCCCGGCCGGGCCAAGAAATGGCGGGCCGACCGCCCGCTGGAAGGCGCCATCTACGCCGAGACCATTCCGTTCAGCGAAACCCGCGACTACGTCAAGAAGGTGATGAGCAACGCCGTCTATTATTCGGCCATCTTCAACGGCAAACCCGATTCACTAAAGGCTCGCCTGGGCACCATCGGCGCTCGCACCGCCGATGCGCCCAAAGACGCCGATCTACCTTAATCGCCATGGCCCTACACGCCGATACCTTTGAAATCCTGCGCGACTGCCGGGCGCTTTTCCTCAAGCGCCTTGGCGCCTTGCTGCAGGCAAGCGGCCTCGTTTCAGGCAACGCCATCGCGGCCATCCAGGAAGGTGCCGGCGCCTACTTTGACGAAGTGGTGGCCAGCAACCGACGCGGCAGCTTTGCCGACGAAGCGCATGGCCTGACCGCTTCGCGCATCACACTGCTCGGCGAAGACGATCTCGAACTTGGCATCCGCCTCGACAACCTGACAGCCGGGCTGTTCGAATCCACTGGTGGCGGCCTGTGGAAGCTCCACTTGCGCTTCATCACCCTGCTGCGCCGCCCGGATCTGCCGAAAACCGACAATCCGCTCGGCCCGAAGGGGATCAGCCAGGGCTTGAGCGCGATGTTTGCGGCGGCGGGGGCCAGCAGCATCGAACAGAAGCTGGCACTGCTCGACCGTTTCGAAAGCTGCCTGCGCGAGAATTTGCCGGCCCTTTATGCCGAGTTGAACGACTTCCTCGAACGCGGCGGCATCGGAACGGCCCAGCCGAGTATCGTGGGCGCCTCGGAAAGCCCGGCGGCCTTGAAAGAGGCGCCACTCAAGGCGGAAAACGCCTTGCTGGCGCTGCAACAAGCCCTGTTCGCCCACCTCCCGGCGGCCCCTGCCGGCGGCGGCGCCACTACGGGTGGCGGTGCGGTAGCCAGCCTGCTGAATCAGACTTCGCTCGAACAACTGATGTTCCGCCTCGAAGCGCTGGAACGCATGGGCCGGGCCGGCCCGCCGACCTTTGCCGGGGGCAGCCTGAGCAATGAAACGCTGATCCCCGAGCTGTTTGGCGACAGTTCGGCCCCACAAGCGCCGAAAATCATCCGCTCGGCCGAGCTCGGCATCCCGAAAAGTGCCAACGAAAGTCTGGCCATTGACACCCTGGCGATGATTTTCGAAGCCATCTTCGACGATCCAGACTTGCCCGATGCCCTGAAGGCGGCGATTTCCAGCCTGCAGATCAAGCTGCTCAAGGTCGCGATGAAGGACAACAGCCTGTTCACCGATGCCACGCATCCGGCTCGACTGCTCCTCGATCACATGCGGCAAGCCGTACTCGGGTTGCCGCTCGATGTGCCGGCCCGTCATCCCGTCTGCACCCGCCTGTTCAAACTGGCCTCCGCGTTGCGCGCCGAGCCGGGCGTCGACAAGGCGGGGTTCGAAAAGGCACTGACCGAAATCGATGCAGTCATCGCCGAACGACACCGCGGGCTGGCTGCCGAGGGGATGAACTATTTGCCTCTGCTGGCTCAACTCGACGACCGCGACAAGACGGCGATCCAGGTCGGCGAAACCATCGCCAAGGCGCTCGACAGCAATCCGCCGGAGGCCATCGGTGGCTTCCTCGACCGGGTCTGGCGCCGCGTGCTGCGGCAAGTCGGCAGCGAGCACGGCCTGGACAGCCCGCAGTGGCGCGAACACACGGCGGCCGTCGACGGCCTGCTCTGGTCCTTCCTGCCGAAAACCGCCGGCGATGACCGCAAGGCCCTGGCCCAACGCCTGCCTGTCATCCTCAAGGTTCTGAAGAACGGCATGGAAAGCATCCAGTTGCCGGCCCCGGAACAGGAGGCTTTCCTCGACGATTGCTTCAAGCTCCAGACTCAGGCCTTGCGCGCTGCGCCCGCTGCCGCGCCGGCCGTCGATCCGGCGGCCGAAATTCTCGCCACTGGCCTGAAAACCGCTTCCGGGCAGGTGCTGGTCGGCGAAATTCGCGCCGCGCAACTGACCCTTGCCACGCTGGATTTTGCCGAGTTCGAAGCGCCATCCTCGCGCCCGGCTGCTTGCGCCGTGGGCGACTGGCTTTCGTTCACGCTGCCCAATGGCGAATCCCGTCTCGGCCATGTCTGCCAGATCAGCCCGAATAGCCGGCGGGCCTTGCTGATCAACCCGGACGCCGGTCTGGCCATCGCCATTCACCCGGCCATCCTCGAGCGACAGTTGCGCGAGGGGGACGCCAGCATCAGTTCCAGCCTCTCCCTGTTCGATCAGGCGGCGACTCAGGCGCTGAGAAAAAGCCAGGCGCGCTGATCCGGACTAGCGCCGCCCGACGAGCCATTCGCTCGCCCGGAAATCGCCAAATTGCCTTAAAATTCAACTTTTACGAATCAAGTTTCCGGGGTTCCAAATGGACATCAAAAAGGTCTTGCTGCTGGGGGGTAGCGGTTTCGTCGGTACCTACATTGCCAATCGCCTGTCGCAGCGCGGCATCGAAGTCACCGTACCGACGCGTCGCCGTGAGCGCACCAAGGCGCTGATCATGCAGCCGGGCATCGAAATGCCGGAAGCCGACATCAGCTGCGAAAAGACCCTGACCGAACTGATGCGTGGTCACGATGCCGTGATCAACCTGGTCGGCATCCTGCACAGTCGCGATGTCGTCCTGCCCTACAGCCGCGATTTCGCCCAGGCCCACGTCGAACTGCCGAAGAAGATCATCGCCGCCTGCAAGGCCAGCGGCGTCCGTCGCCTGGTCCATATGAGCGCCCTCCACGCCGATCCCAAGGGCCCGTCCGAATACCTGCGCTCCAAGGGCGATGGCGAAGCCATCGTGATGGCCGCCCAGGGCGAGCTGGATGTCACCGTTTTCCGTCCGTCGGTCATTTTCGGCCTTGGCGACTCCTTCCTGTCCATGTTCGCCTCGGTCTTGAAGAAGGTGCCGTTCTTCCCGCTCGGCTTCGGCCATGCCCGCTTCCAGCCGGTATGGGCCGCCGATGTGGCTGATGCCTTCGTCGACAGCCTTGGCAACTCTGCCACTTTCGGCCAGGCCTACGAACTGGTCGGCCCGAAGATCTACACGCTGCGCGAACTGGTCGACTACACCAAGGAACTAACCGGCAGCACCGCCACGGTCATCCCGCTGTCCGAAGGCTGGGCCTACCTGCAGGCCGGCCTGATGTGGCTGGCTCCGCAACCGATGATGTCGCCGGACAATCTGCGCTCGATGGAAATCGACAGCGTTTGCGAAGGTAGCTGGAATGCGCCGACCAACTGGCGCCCGACCGCCCTCGAATCGATCGCGCCGACCTACATCGCGCTCAACACGCCGAAGGGCAAGCTCGACAGCTTCCGCTTCCGCGCCGGCCGCTAAAACTGCACCGACCGTCCGTGCAGATATACATCGTCGGCGGCGCCGTCCGTGACGAACTGCTCGGTCGGCCCAATACTGACTGCGACTACGTCGTCGTCGGCGCCACCCCGGAAACCATGCTGGCGCAGGGTTTCCGGCCGGTTGGCAAGGATTTCCCGGTCTTCCTGCATCCCAAAACGCACGACGAATACGCGCTGGCCCGTACCGAGCGCAAGACCGGCCGCGGCTATCACGGCTTCACCTTTCACGCGGCCGCCGATGTCACCCTCGAAGAAGACCTCGCCCGCCGCGACCTGACCATCAATGCGATGGCCCGGGCGGCCGATGGATCGCTGGTCGACCCCTTTAACGGCCAGCAAGACCTGGCCAGCAAAACGCTCCGTCACGTCGGCCCGGCCTTTGCCGAAGACCCGGTCCGCATCCTGCGTATTGCCCGTTTTGCTGCTCGTTTCAGCGACTTCTCGGTGGCACCCGAAACCTTGGCCCTGATGCGCAGCATGGTGGTCAGCGGCGAGGTCGATCACCTGGTCGCTGAACGCGTCTGGCAAGAACTGGCCAAGGGCTTGATGGAGAAGAAACCATCACGGATGTTCGAAGTGCTGCGCGACTGCGGCGCCCTGGCGCGCCTGCTGCCGGAAGTGGACAAGCTGTTCGGCATCCCGCAACGCGCCGATTACCACCCGGAAATCGACACCGGCATTCATACGATGATGGTTGTCGACCAATCAGCACAACGCGATTTCGTTTTGCCGGTGCGCTTCGCTGCGCTAACCCACGATCTCGGCAAGGCGGAAACGCCGGCCGACATCCTGCCGCGCCACCTCGGCCACGAAGAACGTAGTGTCCGCCTGACCGAGCAACTGTGCGCCCGTCTGCGGGTTCCCAACGACTGCCGCGATCTCGCGCTGCTGATGGCCCGCTATCACGGCAATGTCCATCGGGTTGCCGACCTCAAGGCCAGCACCATCGTCACGCTGTTTGAAAAGACCGATGCGCTGCGCCGGCCGGAACGCTTCCGGCAATTGCTCGATGCCTGTCTGTGCGACTTCACCGGTCGCCTGGGCTGGGAAAACCGCCGCTACGACAGCCCACAATTTCTTTTGGGCGCCCTGGCGGCCGTCACCAGCCTGAATGCCGGTGAAATTGCAGCCGGCTGTGCCAACAAAACCAAAATCCCCGAGCGCATTCACGCCGCGCGCGTTCATGCGATCAAACAGCTGCTAAATGACTCTGGAGAGCAGCCAGAGCAGCAATGAAAAAATGATCGTGGTCGCGACCGGAAACGTGTAGTCTCGACCGCGAAATCGAAAAGCGAAATCGCCCGGCAATTTGCCGAAACGAATGAAACGCGCCAGATGCGGGCCAATGATGCCCAGCAGGAAAATCGCCACCACCAGCGTCAGAATCCACTTCAGCATTTGCCTTGCACCGCAGGGTGAAAGCCGCATTAAATCACGCCTCGCCCCGAACAGACCCTCATGCTAAAAACTCAGATTGTCGAAGGCCTCGAAGTCTTCTCCTGCCTGCCGGCCCGCCAGTCCACCAAGCCCGCGCTGCTGTTCGTGCACGGTGCCTTCGCCGGCGGCTGGATGTGGACCGAAACCTTCATGCCTTTTCTCGCCAAGGCGGGCTATCCCTGCTACGCCCTGTCGCTGCGCGGCCACGGGGGCAGTGCGGGCAGGGAGCACATGGATTCACATTCGGTGGCCGATTACGTCGATGACGTCAAAACTGTCGTCGACTGGCTGGGTGAGCCACCTGTCCTGATCGGCCATTCAATGGGCGGTTTCGTCGTCCAGAAATACCTGGAACACCGCCAGGCCGCGGCTGTTGCGTTGGTTTGTTCGGTCCCGCCGCAAGGTTTGATTGCCTCGCAATTCCATCTGATGTTCAACAAGCCGCAGCTGTTCCAGGAAATCAATCAGATCATGGACGGCAAATACACCGACACCGGCACGCTGCGTGAAACGCTGTTTGCCGGCGAAGTCGACGAAGCGATGCTTGCCGCCTGGCTGAGCCGGATGCAACCGGAATCGCATCGCGCCCTGTGGGACATGTCGATGTTCAGCCTGCCCAACCTCTACGCCATGCACAAGCCGCCGATGCTGATCCTCGGCGCCGAAGATGACGTCCTGGTACCCGCCTTCCTGGTCCAGACCACGGCCAACACCTATGGCCAGCATGCCCACATTTTCCGCAACATGGGCCATGCCGTCACCCACGAAAAGGAATGGCCGCTCGTGGCGGCCACCTTGCGGGACTGGCTGGAAGAACTCAGGCCTTGACGTCGATGCTGTTGCCGAGATTTGGCGGATTGCTCGCCACCTGCGGCACTGCCTGCAACAACTGCAGGGCGTTCTGCGCCTGAATATCCATCGCCTTCTTGAGTACCAGCGTACCAACAGCATCACCAGTCTTTGCCTGCGACAGGGCCGTCGTCAAACTGCTTACAGAAGCAATATCCATCTTGCGCTCGCTTTAAATAGGACACATTATTAACGAAGTGTAGTCGACCTATTTGATAAATCAATGAGTAATTCCAAAAACGCCGGTCCACTGTCCGCCATTGCCGAAGCGATCCGTGCCAAACGCGAACGCAAATCCGGCACGGCACAGGATATTGAGGAACTGGAAGCCTCCCTGCTTGCCGATATCGAGAATTTTGATCTCGACGCAGCCGAGCGCCGTGCCAAGCGCGAATATCTGGCCAATTCCGGTGCCGGGATGGCTGACCCGACGCTGGTCTTCCCAGAAATCGCCCCCGGCAAGACGGCGACTTTCTCTCCCGAAAAACCGGCGCCAGTGGCACAAGATACCCCGGTCGCACCACCGGTGATCAACCCGGAAGCCGGCACCAGCCTGCTCGACCAGTTGCGCCAGCAGGCCGAAGTACGCCAGCGCGAAATTCACAGTGCCCTGGCGGAACGCACCTCAACCAACGAGGCCATCGACCAGGCGCTGAAGCATCTGTTTTTCTACCTGCACGAACTGGTCCAGCAACTCAATATCGTCAAACCCGGCATCCCGCGCGACTACCCGCTGATCGAGAAATATGTCCTGAACCGATTGGAGTGGCAGGAAGGCTTTGCCGATTACCGGACGCAAAGCCAGAGCGCCGGGGCGCTGGTCGAACTGGTCACTTTTTCCTACCACCTGAAAGGCCCCGGTTCGCTGTGCATAGAGCGCGATGGTCCTTCGGTCGAACGATTCCGGACCACGCTGTTCGATTTCGGCCTGCCGTTTACCTGCAAGGAATTCAAGAATGAGCGCAGCTACGTCGAGCGCGCCGAGTTCGATATTCGCAGTGACGTCAGTGTCAGCGCCCGTTGGCGAGCCGATTTCAGCAAAGGAGTGATCCTGCTCGAAACACGCAATCTGGAACGACTGGGTAGCGCTGTGTTCACGGTGAATCCGCATTTTGTCGATCAGGCCCTGCTCGATGATTTCGGCCGCCTTGTCCTCGGCCAGCCCAACCGTTTCCGCGAGCTGGCCAAGCGCTGATCGTTACAGGCGCCAGCCCTGGTCGCCGCTGGCAAAACCGCACAAGTCGTTATCAATGCCACGACCGATGGCAATCACCTTGAACAGCTCGCCCATCTCATGGGGCATCAATAGCGTATTGACCGCCCCGGTTGCACGGATATAGGCCGGGGTGCCATTGGGAATGTCGGCCAGGCGATCCAGAATCCCGCAGTTGAGCAGAAACTGCCCCTGGTTCGTGTAGCCAAGCAAATCCAGCCCGGCCGCATGAGCCGCCGCAATCACCGCCGTGAAATCAACATGTACCGTAACGTCCTGCAGGCCCGGCAGGTAGAAGGGATCGGGATGGGCATGGTGGCGGTAATGGCACATCAGCGTGCCGCGACCGCGTTGCTGGTGATAGAACTCGCGACGGGGAAAACCGTAATCGATCAGTAACAGGGCGCCTTTTTCCAGGCGATGCCCCCATTCCGCGGCCCAGGCCCGGACGGCCAGACTGATTTCGCTCTCGAAGCCGGGGGGCAGACTGCATTGCGCGCCGATTTCCTCGGCTGCAGCGAGCAGGGCGCCCGTGGCCGGACGTTCGCTCCAAATGAAATGCCCGGCCGCGTCCATGGCCACACCACGATCGAAAATGCCATGCTCGCGCCAGGCGACAACATGCGCCGGCATTGCATCGAGCAACTCGTTGGCCACAACCACGCCCGAGAAAGCCTCGGGCAAACGATCCAGCCATTCGACCCGGCTCAGCAGATGCGGTGCGGCGTCGGCTATCGTCTGCTGCTGGCGCTGGCGCAGGTCGGCGGAGAGATCGAGAATGAAATAGCGTTCGGGTAACTGCTTCGAGTGCTCAAGCGCCAGCAAGAGGTCTGCAGCCAGACGCCCGGAGCCGGCCCCCACCTCCAATACCACCGGCGCCGACTCGCTCATCACCTGAGCCACCTGGCGAGCCAGCGCCTGTCCGAACAGGGGGGTCATTTCCGGCGAAGTGACGAAATCTCCCGCCGCCCCAAACTTGCGCGCCCCGGCGGTGTAATAACCAAGGCCAGGCGCGTAGAGCACCAACTCCATGAAGCGGGCAAACGATATCCAGCCGCCCGACGCAGCAATTTCGTCCACGATGGCCTGGTGCAAACGCTGGCTGTGGGCCAGGGCCTCCGGAGCGGGAATCGGCAGATTATTCATGGCAAGTTCAAAAAGTGTCAATTTTACGGCCAAGACAAGAATTTCGCCGCGCCCTATGCTATTTTTCCACATTGGCTCAAAGGAGGAGATCGAACTTGCGCATCAAACAAATAACGAGCCGCAAGCCGGCCGGCCTGCCCGCCGCAGCCATTGCGCTACAAGGATTTGAGGCTGATTTGCTGCTGGTCTTTGGCAGCATCGATCATTTTTCCACGCCCGGCTTGAGCCAGTCCCTGCAAGAAATTTCGCCTCGTGCCATGCTTCTCGGCTGTTCGACCGCCGGAGAAATAACCCCCGATGGCGTCGATGATGGGACCTGCACCGTCACGGCAATCGATTTCGAGCGCGGCCGACTGACTCAAGGCAGCACCAGCCTTAAAGGCATGGACGATTCATTTGCGGCCGGTGAGCGGGTGGGGCGACAAATTGCCGCCACCGATCTCAAGGCCGTGCTCGTCTTCGGCCCCGGCGTCAAAATCAACGGTAGCGCCCTGGTCAACGGTATCGCCAGCGCCATCGGCAGCGGCATCCCGATTACCGGCGGCCTCGCCGGCGATGGCGGCGCCTTCAAGGAAACTTTCACGCTCGGCCCGGATGGGATCGCCGGCGACAAGGTAGTGGCGATTGGCCTTTGCGGCGACAACCTTCGCTTCGGCCATGGCTCTTTTGGCGGCTGGGAGCCTTTTGGCCCGGCCCGCAAGGTGACACGCTGCGAAGGCAACGTCCTGCATGAACTGGACGGCGAGCCGGCTCTTGAAATCTACAAACGCTATCTGGGCGATCACGCCCGGAACCTGCCCGCCTCCGGACTGCTTTTCCCGTTTGCCATGCTGGGCGAGGATCACAACGCCATCGGCCTGATCCGGACCATTCTCGGCATCGACGAACAGACGGGCAGCCTGATCCTGGCCGGCGAAATCGATCCGGACGGCTATCTCCGGCTGATGCATGCCAGTACCGAAAAGTTGGTCAACGGTGCCGAAGCCGCTGCCGAAGCGGCCGCAGCCATGCTGCAGTCGAATGGCGACACGCTGGCTATTCTGGTCAGTTGCGTCGGCCGCAAGCTGGTCATGGGTAATCGGGTAGATGAAGAGGTCGAGGCGGTTGGTGACGTTTTTGGTGACAAAGCGGTGCTCACCGGGTTTTATTCCTATGGCGAGATCAGCCCCTTCACGCCCGGCGCATCGTGCAAGCTGCACAACCAGACCATGACTATCACCTGCCTTGGCGAGGATTAGGCTAAAAGCCATGCAGAAAACCCTCTTGCGGCAGCTCAAGCGCAGCATCGGCATCGCTAGTGAAGCCGAGCTGGCAGAGCTGCTTGCCTCGCTGAAGCTAGCCAGCACTTCGGCCGAACCTGCGCTGCGCGGGATGCTCGAGGGGTTTTCTGACCTGCTGACCCGGGTCGATGCCAGTTACGAGCAGTACGAGCGTGACCTTGAACTGCGCACGCGCAGCCTGGAAATTTCATCTGCCGAACTTTCCGCCGCTAACGAGAAACTGCGTCTCTCACTTGCCGGGCGGGAAAATGCCCTGCGCTCGCTGCGCAAGACCGTCCGAAACCTGCTGCCGGACACCGCCGAAGAGGCCGACATGCTGGCCGAAGAGGATATCGCAGCGCTTTCCAGACGCATCGCCGAAATGGTCGCCGAGAGCGAACATGGTCGGCACGAACTAGCCAATCAGAAATTCGCCCTCGATCAGCACGCCATCGTCAGCATCACCGATACGGCCGGCACTATCCAGTACGCCAATGACCGCTTCTGCGACATCAGCGGTTATTCCCGTGAAGAACTGATCGGCCAGAACCACCGGATCGTCAATTCCGGCACCCATCCGGTCGAGTTGTTCCGAGACATGTGGCAAACCATTTCGCTGGGCAATGTCTGGCGTGGCGAAATCTGCAACCGGGCGCGCGATGGACACACTTACTGGGTCAACGCCACCATCGTCCCACTGCTCGATGCGCAGGGCGAGCCTGAACGGTACATCGCGATCCGCACCGAAATCACCGACCGCAAGCGCATGGAAGCGCAGTTGTCGGAACAATTGCACCTGGTCGAAGAACTGATCGAAAATATCCCGCTCCCGGTCTATCTGAAAGACACGGCCGGCCGCTATGTCAGGCTGAACCGGGCTTTCGAGCTGTTCTTCCAGGTACGGCGCGAGTCCTTCATCGGACGCACCCTGCACGATCTGTTGCCGCCGGAAGATGCCCGACAGCATGCCGAAATGGATGCCCAACTATTCGCCACCAAAGGCACACAAGTGTATGAAGCGCTGATCCATAGCCGGGATGGCAGCGCCCACGACACAATTTACCGCAAGGCCGTATTGACGCGGCACGACGGCAGCGTCTCGGGATTGCTCGGCATCATTGTCGACATCACCGACCGGAAGCGGGCCGAGATTGAAGTTCTGCGCGCCAAGGAAGCGGCAGAAGCGGCCAGCCGGGCAAAGAGTGATTTTCTGGCCAACATGAGCCACGAAATCCGTACACCGATGAACGGCGTTATCGGCATGACGGATCTGGCCCTCGAAACTGCGTTGACGACGGAACAACGGGAATACCTGAACATCGCAAAATCCTCGGCTGAATCCTTGCTCACCGTCATCAATGACATTCTCGATTTTTCGAAGATTGAAGCCGGAAAGCTGCTGGTCGAAGACATTCCCTTCGATCTGCATCGCCTGATTGCCGATACGCTGAAACCGCTGGCGCTGCGTGCCCACGAAAAAGATATCGAGATACTCAGCGAGGTGGTGCCGGATGTGCCGCGGTACGTCAGGGGCGACCCCAGCCGAATCCGGCAGGTACTGGTCAATCTGGTCGGCAACTCGATCAAATTCACCGGTCAGGGCGAGATTGTCCTGCAAGCCGAGCTGACGCAGCTTCAGGATGGCCACGCGGTCATCCACTTCTCGGTGCGCGACACCGGCATTGGCATCTCTGCCGACAAGCAGGGGCTGATCTTCGATGCCTTTGCCCAGGAAGATTCCTCAACCACCCGGAAATATGGCGGCACCGGCCTGGGTCTGTCGATTTGCCGGCGCCTGGTCGAACTGATGGGCGGCACGATGTGGCTGCATAGCCAGCTTGGCGAGGGCAGCACCTTTCATTTCTCGGTGCAGCTGCAACTCTCGGAAAACACCATGCCGGCGATGATTCACCCCGTCGACCTGGCTGGCCGTCACATGCTGATCGTTGATGACAATGCTACCAACCGGCGCATTCTCCGCGGCATGCTCGCTGCCATGCATGTCAGCTGCCGTGAAGCCGACTCCGGAGAGGTGGCGCTGGCGCTGATGCGAGAGAAAAACACGCAATTCGACTGCATCCTGCTCGACGCCCAGATGCCCGGGATGGATGGCTATGAGCTGGCTCACCATCTGCACACCGAGCATCCCGATTTGCCGCCGATGTTGATGCTTTCCTCCGGCGCCCTGCGTGGCGATGCTCTGCGCTGCCAGGAAGCGGGAATCGCCGGTTTCTTTGCCAAGCCGATTTCGTCGGACGAACTGCTTGCCACCCTCGGCCGCCTGTTCGACCAGCGCCCAGATACGCCATCACCAGCAGCCAGTCCGTTACTGACACGCCACTCGCTGCGCGAAGCACAACGCGCCCTGAACATCCTGCTCGTCGAAGATCATCCGACCAACCAGAAACTGGCACTCGGTCTGCTCACCAAATGGGGCCATCAGGGTACCTTGGCCCAGAATGGGCAGGAAGCCATCGACCTCCTGGCCAGCCAATCCTTCGACGTGATCCTGATGGACATGCAGATGCCCGTCATGGGAGGCATTGAAGCAACGCAGCGTATCCGGGCCAATGAGTCAGAAAAGCAATTGCCTCGCACGCCAATCATCGCGATGACTGCGGCTGCCATGCAGGATGACCGGGATGCCTGCCTGGCGGCCGGCATGGATGACTATCTGGCAAAACCGATCAAGGTCAGGGAGTTGCAGGAAAAACTGCTGGCCTACACACAGATACCTTAGCGAGCACGAAAATACTCAGCTTGAACAGGGGCACAAGGTAAACTTGCCATTTTTTCCGGGCGGCCTTTCAGCGCCCGCACCAGACTTCTTTCCATTGGCACCATGACTAACTCGAACACCCTGCAAAAACTGCGCAAATATCTTGAAGGCCGGACCGGCAAAGCGATCATGGACTACAACATGATCGAAGATGGCGATACCGTTCTCGTCTGCGTTTCCGGCGGCAAGGATTCCTACACGCTACTCGCCATGCTGATGGCCTTGCAGCAGCGGGCACCGGTCAAATTCCGCCTGATCGCGATGAATCTCGACCAGAAGCAGCCAGGATTTCCCGCCGATATCTTGCCAGCCTACTTCGAGTCGATCGGCATCGAATACCGCATCGTCGAGGCCGACACCTATTCCGTGGTCAAGGAAAAGATCCCAGAAGGCAAGACCACCTGTTCGCTCTGTTCACGACTGCGCCGCGGCATCATCTACCGTACGGCGAAGGAACTGGGGGCCAACAAGATCGCGCTGGGACACCATCGCGACGACATGGTGCACACCCTTTTCCTGAACCTGCTGTTCGGCGGGAAAATCAAGGCCATGCCCCCGAAACTGGTGACCGATGACAAGTCGCATGTCGTCATCCGCCCGCTCGCCTATTGTGCGGAAGCGGATATTGCAAAATTTGCCCGCGGCATGGAGTTTCCGATCATCCCGTGCAACCTCTGCGGCTCTCAGGACAACATGCAGCGTCAGAAAATCCGGGAGATGATGCAGGAATGGGATAAACGCTACCCCGGTCGCACAGAATCCGTGTTCACCGCGATGCAGAACGTTGTGCCCTCCCATCTCGCCGATGCCGATTTATTCGATTTTCGGGGCCTGACGCTGGATACGCCGGTCGACGAAGGCGATATCGCCTTCGATGCGCCGGAGATGCCGATCAGCGGCATGATTCCGATAAGCCAGAACGCATAATGCGCTTCATGAGCGACTCATCATATAATAAAAGTTCGATACAATCTTAAATCTCCAAATCAGGTTGCCGGCAGCCCATGAGCTCCACCCAACGCAAATTGATCGTCATGTTCGCCGACGTCTCCGGCAGCACTGCTTTATTCGAGCGGCTGGGCGACAAGGAGGCAATGCACGCAGTGGAGCGTTGCCTGAAGCGCATGAAGCGCTCGATCGATGGTTACAAAGGCAGAACCATCCAGATCGTCGGTGACGAGTTGCTGGCCGCCTTTGAATCGGCCGAAGAAGCCTGCCAGGCAGCGATCGACATGCAGCAGCGCATTGCGGACCTGCCGCCGGTTTCCGGACTCAAGCTGACCATCCGCATCGGCTTGCACAGCGGTTTGGTCACCGAAAGTGGCGAAAAACTGAATGGTCCCGCTGTAGCTACGGCAGCACGAATCGCCGGCATTGCCCGTCGTGACCAGATTTTGTGTAGTTCGGTTTTGGTCGATGAACTCCCGCAGCCGGGCGTCATTACCACCGATGCCATGCCGGATCTGGGTACCGTCAACGAAAATACAATCGCGCTCCCGTTATTCCAGATTCACTGGCCCAGCTACCAAGGTGGCGGCTCCTACCCGCACTCCACTTTTGGGCCAAGCAGCCTGTTGCCGGTCGAACGCCTGTGCGTCCGCCATCATGGCAAGGCTTTCCTGGTCGATGAAAAAACACCGGTGCTGACCATTGGCCGTGACCTCAACTGCAAACTGATCGTTGATGACCGCAAAGCCTCGCGCCAGCATGCCCGCATTGAAAGGCGGGGTGATGGCTTTTACCTGGTCGACTCAAGCACGAATGGCACTTTCATCGCCCTATCAGGCCGTCAGGAAGTGATGGTCCGCCGTCACGAGCTGCAGCTGGATGGCAGGGGCCGCATCAGTTTCGGAAACTCGGGCAACGACCCGGCCGCCGAGATCGCCGAGTTCGAGCAGCTGTAAACGGAATTCGGCCATCCGCAGATGGCCGAAACGACTCAATCCAGGTGGATTACTTGGCGGCAGCGTCAGCCGTGCACTTCTTCATGAAGCTGTTCTTGGCAGCGCCGGCCAGCTTCTTTTCCTTGGCGGTGGCGGCACAGGCAGCGTTTTCCGCTGGTGCTGCATCAGCCGTACACTTCTTCATGAAGCTGTTCTTGGCTGCACCAGCCAGTTTCTTCTCGGCTGCACGGGCAGCGCAATCGTCAGCGGCGTAAACGGCGGTGGCAGAGAATGTGACGAGCAGCAGAGCGATCAGTTTCTTCATTGAATGTCCCCTTGGTTGAATGAAATACGCCAACGTACTATCAGCCATTCATGCATCATCGTCAAGCATCATGCGCTGCTGACGATCCATGAAATCCTGGAGGCTATCGATGCCGCGCAACTGTAGGATGGTATTGCGGACAGCAGCCTCCAGCAGTACCGCCAGGTTCCGCCCGGCAGCCACCGGAATGACGACTTTGCGGACCGGAACGCCCAGCACTTCCTGCGTTTGGGCATCGAGCGGCAGCCTTGGCGCATCCGCCGCCGTCGCGGTTTTCTGCAAATGCACGATCAACTTGAGCTTCATTTTCCGGCGTGATGCAGTCTCACCGAAAATGGTCCGGATATTGAGCAAACCGAGGCCACGCACTTCAAGAAAATCGCGCAGCATTCCCGGGCAGCGACCTTCGATGGTCGTCGGCGCAATCCGGGCCATCTCGACCACATCATCGGCCACCAGGCCGTGGCCCCGCGAGATCAGCTCCAGTGCGAGTTCGGACTTGCCGACCCCCGAATCACCGGTGATCAGCACACCCATGCCAAGAACGTCCATGAAGACGCCGTGCAGGCTGACCGTATCGGCGAGACGCGCCGAAAGGTAGATTCGCAGCAGGTCAATTACGGCCGAACAGGGTTTTGGCGAGAAGATCAGGGGCGTCGAAGACTGCAGGCAGGTTTCCTCCACCAGGGGAGGTGGCGTCAGCCCATCGGCGACAATGACGGCCGGTGGCTGCGCGCCGAGCAAGTCGGAGAGCATCTGGGCAAACCGGCGCTCGCCAATGCGCATCGCCCATTCATACTCTGCCAAGCCAAGGACCTGCAGGCGTTCGGGGTGAATGATGTTGATATGGCCGACCAGATCAGCACCGTAGTTGTTTGACCCCTTGATTTCGATTCGGCGGTCGGACTGTTGGCCGATATGCCAGTTCAGCAGCAGCTTGTCGCGATTGTCCTCATAGAGCTGAACAAGGTTGACGTGGCGCACGAACGTGGCTCAGGCCTGGAAAAGTGTTACGACGGCCGCGGGATCAGAGGCAGCCTGCAGTTTTTCACGGAAGGCACGATCGGAAAAACGCTGGGCCAGTTCCGAGAGAATCTGCAGGTGTTCTTCGGTAGCCTGCTCGGGAACGAGCAGCACAAAAAGAAGATCGACCGGGCGGCCATCGGGTGAATCAAATGGCACCGGGTTCGCCAGGCGCATAAAGGCGCCGACAGCCTGTTTGAGGCCTTTGATCCGGCCATGGGGAATGGCAACCCCCTGACCCAGCCCGGTAGAGCCCAGTTTTTCACGTGCGAAAAGGCTGTCAAATATGATTGAGCGCGCCAATCCGAGTCGGGTTTCGAAAAGCATGCCAGCCTGTTCGAAAACCCGTTTTTTGCTGCCCGCTTCAAGATTGAGCAATACCTGATCAGCGGTCAGAAGATTGATAAGAGGGTTCATAGGGGTGGGTAGTAAAGCGAGGCCGCAGCAGTGCTGCGGCCGGTCGGCGCTTATTCGTCAGCGGCAATCAGTCCGGGCTTGTCACCGCGATGGTGATCCTGAACCTTTTGCTTGTATTTCTGAACCTGACGGTCCAGCTTGTCGAACAGAGCATCGATGGCGGCGTAAAGGTCGTCACCGGATTCTTCGGCATGCATGTCCTTGCCAGGCACGTGCACAGTCACTTCCGCTTTCTGCTTCAGCTTTTCGACGGACAGAACGACGTTAACGCCGGTTACCTTGTCGAAATGACGGATCACGGGATCCAGCTTGTTCTCGACGTATTCGCGCAGGGCGGGGGTAACTTCGATATGGTGACCACTAATCTGCAGATTCACTTTTTTCTCCTCTCTCTACAGGGTCTTGCGTAAATTGACCGGGGGGATATTGAGCGACTCGCGGTATTTGGCAACCGTCCGTCGGGCAACTACGATTCCCTGTTGGCCTAGTATTTCGGATAATTGGCTATCCGACAAGGGCTTCTTGCCATCCTCGGCAGCGATCAACTGCTTGATCAATGCCCGGATGGCCGTGGCAGAACAGGCACCACCGGTATCGGTGGCGACATGGCTGCCAAAGAAGTATTTCAGTTCGAAGATACCGCGTGGTGTCGCCATGTATTTCTGGCTGGTCACCCGCGATACGGTCGACTCGTGCAGGCCGAGAATATCGGCAATTTCACGCAAGACCAGCGGCCGCATGGCTACTTCGCCATGTTCGAAGAACTGGCGCTGGCGGTCGACGATGGTCTGCGTGACACGGTGTATGGTTTCAAAGCGCTGCTGGACATTCTTGATCAGCCAGCGCGCTTCCTGCAATTGCGTGGACAGGTTGCCGTTGCCGCGCCGCTGCTTGGCGAGAATCTCGGCATACAGGCGGTTGATGCGCAGTCGCGGATAGGCGTCGGGATTGATGTAGGCAGTCCATTTGCCCTTCAGCTTTTTCACGATCACGTCCGGCGTGATGTAGCGCGCTTCAATCTGGGCATAGCCGGCCGCCGGCCGCGGGTTGAGGCTGGTGATCAGGCTGTGCGCGGCCTTCAAGGCCTCGTCATCGCAGCCGGTCAGGCGACGAATCTTGGCGAAATCGCGGGCAGCCAGCAGTTCGAGATGCTTGTCGACAATGGAGAGAGCCAGCGTTCGCTCCGCACTCTCCGGCAAGACCTTGAGCTGCAGGGTCAGACACTCCTGCAGACTGCGGGCGCCAATGCCGATCGGGTCGAAATTCTGGATATGGCGCAAGGCGATTTCCAGCTCTTCGATTTCAATTTCGTACTCCGGCGGCAGGGTTTCCCACAGTTCGACCAGCGTCGCCGAGAGATAACCATCGTCGTCGAGCGCTTCGATCAGGAAGCGCACCAGACTGCGGTCGCGCTCCGACACCTGGGTCATGCCCAGCTGCCAGCCTAGATGGTCGCGCAGACTGACGTTGGCGGCATGGATGTCGCGGGAATCGCTATCGTCGTCCTCGTCGCGCCCGGCGCCGGTGAAGGTACCGGCATCGGAAGACCAGCGATCATCGTCCACTTCGGATGGGGCTGACGGAACATCCTGCTCGCGCTCTTCGCGGGCATCCCGTTCTTCCCGCTCAACCTTCTGCTCGCGTTCGCCTTCGCTGCTTTGCGGCGCATCGAACTGCTGGGCGGATGAGAAACTCTCGCCAGCGTGCTCGTCTTCACGTTCCAGCATTGGGTTTTCGAGCAGGTAACGCTCGATTTCCTGCTGCATCTCGACAGTCGACAACTGAAGAAGCTTGATCGACTGCTGGAGCTGAGGGGTCAGCGCCAGATGCTGGGATAGTTTTAGCTGGAGGGCAGGCTTCATCGGATAGTGTCGGGTCGGGTCTGTCGGTCAGAGCCTGAAATGCTCGCCGAGATAAACCTTCCGTACGCTTTCATTATCAACGATTTCGGCCGGACGTCCAGCGGCCAGTACGTTTCCGGCGTTGATGATGTAGGCGTGATCGCAGATGCCGAGGGTTTCACGGACGTTGTGGTCGGTAATCAGCACGCCGATGCCCCGCTCCTTGAGGAAGCGAATGATCTTCTGGATTTCGAGTACGGCGATCGGATCAACGCCGGCAAACGGCTCGTCAAGCAGGATGAATCGCGGGTTGGTAGCCAGCGCCCGGGCAATTTCAACCCGCCGGCGCTCGCCACCAGACAATGCCGAGGCATTGACGTGGCGAACATGCCCGACATGCAGTTCATTGAGCAGGCCTTCCAGACGGTCGTTCAACTCAGCTTCAGGGAGCTTGAGCAGTTCGAGGACAGCGCGGATATTTTCCTCGACGTTGAGCTTGCGGAAAACCGAGGCTTCCTGCGGCAGGTAGGACAAGCCGAGCCGAGCCCGGCTGTGCATGGGCAGGTGGGTCAGACGGTTGTCGTCAATGTAGACCTCGCCGCCATCGGCCGCCACCAGGCCAACGATCATATAGAAACAGGTCGTCTTGCCGGCACCGTTCGGGCCGAGCAAACCGACGACCTCGCCGGATTTGACCTCAAAGGAAACGTCTTCGACGACGGTCCGCGTCTTGTAGCGTTTCTTCAGGTTGTTGGCCGAGAGTTTGGCGACTAGGGTATTCATTGATCGACTCCGCGCATCACCCGGCGAATCGCATCACCGGAAAAACCGCGATATTGCAGGAAACGCATCTGCTTGGCACGTTCTTCGGCAGATTCTGGGAGGTGGCCAAATTTTTTGGCCCAAATGGCCCGGCAACGGTCGGTCTCGTCGCCTGCCTCCGGCAGGGCGGCGGCGATGTCGTCATCGCCGACTCCTTTTTGCCGAAGTTCCTGCTTCAGGCGGGCGTTGCCGTAGCGACCGGCCCGCGCCACGACGCGCTGGGCGGCGTAGCGGTGATCGGAAAGCAGGCGCTCGGCCTGCAGGGTGTCGAGCACGCCGTCGAGTTCTTCTTCGAACTCGGCGTGTGCCGCGAGCTTGGCCTTCAACTCGGCCCGGCAATAATCTCGCCGGGTCAGGAGTTGCAGGGCGCGCACGCGCAGGTCAGGCATCCGCAGCCTTGGCCGCCTTGACCGGCTTGATCACGTTGGTGCTGGCAGCCTCGCGGATCGCCGCTTCGATTTCCTGGGCAATTTCCGGGTTGGCGCGCAGGAATTCGCGAGCGTTGTCCTTGCCCTGGCCAATCTTTTCGCCCTTGTAGGCGTACCAGGCGCCGGATTTGTCGACCAGCTTGTGGGCGACGCCCATTTCGACGATTTCGCCATGGCGGGAAATGCCTTCGCCGTAGAGGATGTCGAAGATGGCTTCGCGGAAGGGCGGGGCGACCTTGTTCTTGACCACCTTGACCTTGGTTTCGCTGCCGATGACTTCGTCGCCCTTCTTGATTGCGCCGATGCGGCGGATGTCGAGGCGAACCGAAGCGTAGAACTTGAGTGCATTGCCGCCGGTGGTCGTTTCCGGCGAGCCGAACATGACGCCGATCTTCATGCGGATCTGGTTGATGAAGATGACCAGCGTGTTGGTCTTCTTGATGTTGGCGGTCAGCTTGCGCAGGGCCTGGCTCATCAGGCGGGCGTGCAGGCCGACCATCTGGTCGCCCATTTCGCCTTCGATTTCGGCGCGCGGGGTGAGGGCGGCGACCGAGTCGACGACGATGATGTCGACCGAGCCGGAACGGACCAGCATGTCGGCGATTTCGAGGGCCTGCTCGCCGGTGTCCGGCTGCGAGATCAGCAGGTCGCCGACATTGACGCCGAGCTTCTGGGCGTATTGCGGATCGAGCGCGTGTTCGGCGTCGATGAAGGCCGCCGTGCCGCCCAGCTTCTGCATTTCGGCCACGACCTGCAGGCAGAGCGTGGTCTTGCCGGAGGATTCCGGACCATAGATTTCAACGACGCGACCGCGCGGCAGGCCGCCAACGCCAAGCGCAATGTCCAGACCGAGCGAACCGGTAGACACGACCTGAATGCCTTCGTCGATTTCGGCATCGCCCATCTTCATGATGGAGCCTTTGCCGAATTGCTTTTCGATCTGTTGCAGCGCTGCGGCGAGCGCTTTTGCCTTGTTGTCGTCCATGGTGTTACCTCGAAAATTTGAGCGGATTATGGCACAGGGGCCAAAGATGGAATAGAAATTGCAGGAATCGTTTTGTTTCGCCAGGCGACGAACGCGGTATATTTCTCGCCGAGCTGAATTCAGAATTACTGTGTATAAATACAGTACATTGTTCCACCTTTTCTTGGCAAGAAAATTCTTCATGCTGATCAGATGCTTATCCATTTTTGCCCTGTTTTTCGCGTCGACCGTGGCAATCGCTGAGCCGGCCCCCTGGTACTGGTGGGTCAGCCAGCTGGACGGCACGCGGGTCTGCAACCAGACACCGCTCGGCGAGGGCTGGACCTGGGAACCGACCCCCTTCAAGGACGCTCGCTGCCGCGTTCGGCTCTGAACGTGGCGATCGCCTATCTGCCGCCGCCGGCCGATGCGTCGGCGGTCATTTTTGCCGATGAATGGCTGATCGTTGCCGATAAACCGGCCGAACTGCTCTCGGTGCCCGGTCGCGGCGAGGGCATGGACGATTGCCTGGCAAGCCGTGTCCAGCACGAGTACCCGGATGCACTCAGCGTCCATCGGCTCGACATGTCCACTTCCGGCTTGCTGGTACTGGCCCGGGGCAAGGACATGCACCGCCAGTTGTCGCGCCTGTTTCAGGACCGGCTGGTCAGCAAGTGCTATGTTGCCGTCGTCGACGGTCAACTGGCCGATGAAAGTGGCGAGGTGGACCTGCCGCTGATTTGCGACTGGCCGAACCGGCCGCGACAAATGGTCGATTTCGCCATCGGCAAGCCGTCGCTGACCCGCTTTCGCGTCGTCAGCCGCGACATTGCGGCCAATACCACGCGCCTTGAACTGGAACCGGTCACCGGCCGCTCGCACCAGTTGCGCGTCCATATGGCCTCGCTCGGCCACCCGATCCTGGGCGATGACCTCTATGGCGGCGAGGCCCACGGCAAGGCCGGACGGCTGCTGCTGCACGCCATGGATCTGGCCTTCATTCATCCGGCGACCGGCGAGCCCGTGCAATTTCACAGCGACGCACCGTTTTGACCCCGCGAATACACGCAATAACCTTATAATCCTCGCGTTTTCAACCTCTTACCGTCGTTGATCCTGCGATCATGCTGATCTGGTTCGTCGTTCTCTACCTGCTCGTTTCCATCGGCATCGGCCTGTTCGCGGCAACGCGCGTCCATAGCGCCAAGGATTTCGCGGTCGCCGGCCGCCATCTGCCGCTGCCGGTCGTCACTGCCACCGTCTTTGCCACCTGGTTTGGCGCCGAGGCGGTGTTCGGCGTCTCCGCCACCTTCGTCAAGGATGGCCTGACCGGCGTCGTCGCCGACCCCTTCGGCTCGTCGATGTGCCTGATCATCGCCGGCATCTTCTTCTCGCGGAAGCTCTACAAACTCAACATCCTGACGCTGGGCGACTATTTCCGCCTGCGCTACAACCGCACGGTCGAAGTACTGACCACGCTGTGCATCGTCGCCTCCTACCTCGGCTGGGTATCGGCCCAGATCAAGGCGCTCGGGCTGGTCTTCAATGTCGTCACCAACGGTTTCATTAGCCAGACGGCGGGCATGATCCTCGGCGCCGCCATCGTCCTGACCTACACCACCTTCGGCGGCATGCTCTCGGTGGCCATTCTCGATTTCGTCCAGATGGGCGTAATCATGGGCGGCATGTTGTACATCGGCTATATCGTCTCCGGCCTGACCGGCGGCGTCGAACTGGTCATCAACCACGCCTCGGCAGCCGGCAAGCTCGACTTTTTCCCGCCACCCGACCCGTGGCTGTGGCTGACCTTCCTCGGCGCCTGGATCACCATGATGCTCGGCTCGATCCCGCAGCAGGACGTTTTCCAGCGCATCACCTCGGCCAAGAGCCAGAAGATCGCGCTGTGGGGCTCGATCCTCGGCGCCTCGATCTATTTCTGCTTCACCTTCGTGCCGATGTTCATCGCCTACTCGGCGACGCTAATTGATCCCGAATTGTTCAACGGCCTGCTGCAAACCGACTCGCAACTTGTCCTGCCGACCCTGGTCCTCAACCACACCCCGGTCTTCGCCCAGGCCATCTTTTTCGGCGCCGTGCTCTCGGCCATCATGAGCTGCTCGTCGGCCACCTTGCTGGCACCGTCGGTCGCCTTCTCGGAAAACATCGTGCGCGGCTTCTACCCGCACATGGGCGATCACCAGTTCCTGCGTGTCATGCGCGGCTCCATCGTCGTCTTTGCCGGCATCGTGCTCGGCTTCGCGCTGTACTCCAACGCCAGCATTTTCAAGATGGTCGAAAACGCCTACAAGATCACGCTGGCCGGTGCCTTCGTCCCGCTTTTCTTCGGTGCCTTCTGGAAACGGGCAACGACGCAGGGCGCACTGGCGGCGATCATCGGTGGTTTGTCGTCGTGGATCCTGGTCGAAGTGCTGGTCAATGTCAGCGGCGAAGGCAGCATCGGCGGCGACTACGCCTACGCGCTGGCCGGCGCCGGCCAGCTGGTGCCGCCTCAACTGATCGGCCTCGGCGTCAGTATGCTCGGCATGGTCGCCGGCTCGCTGCTGCCGCAATGGGTCGGCCATCCGCTGCCGCAGGAAAATATCCACGAAGCCCTGCGCCATCGCGCCGCCGGTGAAACCCACCACACGGCGGAACACCCGCACCATCATTGATGCCCTCCGGGGCAACAGCCACCGTCGGGATTTGGTAACAATGTCGCCGAACCTGGCGCACCAAAGGCGCCAGCGTAATCATTGTCACCAAACATAAGGGCTGACGGACCGGCGGATAGCCCCTAAAATCGGGCTCATGCCCCATCACGGTCGTGGCCCCATCCTGCTTTCCCGCTATTTGGCACTCGCCTGGTTCGGGCTGGTTGTCTATGGCAGCCTGCACCCGTTCACCGGCTGGCGCGATACCGGCGTTTCGCCGATCGCCTTTCTCGAAGGCGGCTGGCCGCGCTATTGGACGATCTTCGATCTGCTGGCCAACGTCGCCGTCTACCTGCCGCTCGGCTTCTTTCTGACGCTTGCGCTAAATGGGCTTCCCGGCCGTTTCTCGGCGCTGGTGCTGGCCACCTTGCTTTCCGGCGGCGTCAGTTTCGGCCTGGAAACCGTGCAGACGTGGCTACCCTCCCGCGTCCCGTCAAATCTCGATCTGGTCTGCAACGCTACCGGCGGCCTGCTCGGTGCGCTGTGGGCGCAATCGGTCGGCCCCCGGGTCTTTGCCCGGATCGCCGCCCTCGAACACAAACTGATCGCCCCCATTCCCCATGCCGAACTCGGCCTGACCCTGCTCGGTCTCTGGCTACTGGTGCCGTTATCGCCGGAAACCCTGCTCTTCGGGGCCGGCGATTTGCGCCACCTCCTCGGTTTGACGGGCGCGGTGCCCTTCGCCGCCGAGAGTTTCGTCATGATCGAAGCCTGCATCACGGCCTTCAATGCCGTCGCCGTCGGCCTGATTGTCCGCATGCTGTGCGCCCGCCAGTTGGTCGCTTATCTGATCGTGCCGCTCTTCCTGCTCCTCTGCCTGACCGTTGCCACGCTGGCCGCCGCCATCCTGATCAGCCCGGCCGATGCGCTGGCCTGGCTGACCCCGGGCGTGCAACTGGGGCTGACCGTCG
The DNA here is from genome assembly GCF_020510625.1 of Ferribacterium limneticum. NCBI lineage: Bacteria > Pseudomonadati > Pseudomonadota > Betaproteobacteria > Rhodocyclales > Azonexaceae > Ferribacterium > Ferribacterium limneticum. Next base: position 4,165,131 of record NZ_CP075191.1, read on the forward strand.
GCGTTGCCATCCTGGCCGGGGCACTGGCGCTGCCCGCCACCCCACGCCTGATGATTGCCGCACTGGCCCTGATGGCCGGCACCGTGCTGGTCAATCTGGCCCCGCCCAATCCTTATTCGGCGGCAGCCCTTGCCACCTGGCGGCAGGGACACTTCCTCAATTTCAATGGTCTGACTCGTCTGGTTGCCACACTATGGCCCTTCCTGACCCTGCCATTCCTGCTGCTGACGACACGCCGCTAGCCTGGCATGCCGATTCGGCCGATTCGGCTGCCCGCCGGCTGGGAGTCGATAGCCGCCACGGACTGAGCAATGACGAGGCGGCCAGTCGACTTTCCCGCCATGGCCTCAATCGCCTGACAGAAACCCCGGGCAAACCGGCGTGGCGTCGTTTTGCTGCCCAATTGACGCAGCCGCTGGTGCTGGTGCTGATTGCGGCCGGCGTGATCACTGGCGGGCTCGGTGAAACCGTCGACGCCAGCGTGATTTTCGGCGTCGTGCTGATCAACGCCATCATCGGCTACTGGCAGGAAGCCAAGGCCGAGGGCGCGCTGGCGGCGCTGGCCCGAGGGGTAACGACGCCGGTCACGGTGCGCCGTGGCGGCCACCGCAAGCAGCTCGATGCCAGCCAGCTGGTGCCCGGCGACGTGGTCATGCTCGCTGCCGGCGACCGCATTCCGGCTGACCTGCGCCTGATCCAGCAGCACGAACTGCATACCGACGACTCGATGCTGACCGGCGAATCACAAGCTGTCAGCAAAGCCGCCGAGCCCCTGCCGGCCGATACCCTGCTGGCCGATCGCGTCAACATGGCCTACGCCGGCACGACCGTGGTTGGCGGGCAGGGTGCCGGGCTGGTCATTGCCACCGGCGATGCCACCGAAACCGGCCGCATCGCCGGGCTGATTGCCGCCGCGCCTGATCTGGTCACGCCGCTGACGCGCAAGATGGCGACCTTCTCCAACTGGCTGCTGTGGGCCATCGGCGGGCTGGCGCTGCTCACCGTCGCCATCGGACTGGCCCGTGGCGGCTCGGCTTTTGACATGTTCATCGCCGCCGTGGCGCTTGCCGTCGGCGCCATTCCGGAAGGCCTGCCGGCCGCTGTCACCGTGACGCTGGCCATCGGCGTTGCCCGCATGGCCAGGCGCCGGACCATCATCCGTCACTTGCCGGCTGTCGAGACGCTGGGCAGTACCACCGTCATCTGCTCCGACAAGACCGGCACGCTGACTGAAAACGCGATGACCGTTCGCGTCCTGTGGTGCGGCGGCGAAGGCTATGCCGTGGGCGGGCACGGCTATGCGCCGGATGGCACTATTGTTCATGACGAAATGCCGGCCGAGATCAGTGGTGCCGTGCGCGAATGCCTGATCGCCGGTGCACTGTGCAACGACGCCAGCCTGAACCGCGAAGGCCAGCACTGGAAAATCACCGGCGACCCCACCGAAGCCGCGCTGCTGGTGGCGGCCCGCAAGGGCGGGCTGGATGAACACACACTGCAAGCGCTGTATCCACGCCACGACGTGCTCCCCTTCGATGCCAACCGCCAGTTCATGGCGACGGCCCATGGCGACAACGCCGGCGGCGTCATTTACGTCAAAGGCGCGCTCGAACGCCTGTTACCGCGCTGTATCGATCAGCTCGGCGCCAATGGCCAGACCGTCCCGGTCGACGGCATGGCCATCGAAAAGGCGGCGTGTGCTTATGCCGGGCAAGGTATGCGCGTCCTGCTGCTGGCCCGGCGAGATTTCAATCCCGGCCAGAATTCGGCCTTGAACGCGGATGCCATCGAAAAGCTGACGCTGATCGGGCTGGTGGCCATGATCGACCCGCCACGCAAGGCCGTGATCGGCGCCATCCGCAACTGCCATTCGGCGGGAATCCGGGTCAAGATGATCACCGGTGACCACGCCGTGACGGCGCAGGCCATCGCCCGGCAGATCGGCCTGAGCGCCGAACGAGCCCTGACCGGCAGGGAGCTGGCCTTGCTCGACGATGTGGCCTTGATCAAGGTCGCGCATGAGGTCGACGTTTTTGCCCGGGTCGAACCGGAACAGAAGCTGCGCCTGGTCCGCGCCCTGCAAGCTCGGGGCGAGGTCGTCGCGATGACAGGCGACGGCGTCAACGATGCGCCAGCGCTGAAGCAGGCCGATATCGGCATCGCCATGGGGCTGGCCGGTACTGAAGTGGCCAAGGAGGCGGCAGCCATGGTGCTGACTGACGACAATTTCGCCAGCATCGAAGCGGCGGTCGAGGAGGGCCGGGGTGTCTGGGACAACCTCGTCAAGTTCATCACCTGGACGCTGCCGACCAACTTTGGCGAAGGCCTGGTCATCGTCGCGGCCATTCTGTTCGGCGCCACCCTGCCGATCACCCCTTTGCAGATTTTGTGGATCAACATGACCACCGCCGTCCTGCTCGGCCTGCCGCTCGCCTTCGAACCGATCGAGCGCGGCATCATGCACCGGGCGCCACGCCGACTCGACATGCCGGTGCTCGATGCTCATCTGATCCGTCGCATCGTCCTCGTTTCATTCCTGCTGCTGGCCGGCGCCTTCGGCCTCTTCCTGCGCGAACTTGAACAAGGCCACACGCTGGCCGAAGCCCGCACCGTCGCCGTCAACGTCTTCGTCATGGTCGAAATGGCCTACCTCTTCAACTGCCGCTCGCTGACCCACAGCTTCTGGAAGCAAGGTCTGTTTTCGAATCCGTGGATCTGGGCCGGCATCGGCAGCATGCTGGCGCTGCAACTGCTCCTCACTTATTGGCCACCCTTGAATGCTGCCTTCCAGACGGCGCCGATCGGCTGGCAGGAATGGCTGGAAATCGGTGCCTTCGCCTGGCTGGCCAGCCTGATCATCGCCATTGAAAAATACGGGTCAAATCGCGCACGTTCCACGTGAAACCGGGTCCCCATATAAAATGAGCGGCCCACAAGGAGAGAAACAATGAGTTATTTTGATAAACACGTCTTCATCTGCACCAACCAGCGCGAAGGCGGCGAGCAGTGCTGCAACAATCTCGGCGGCTCCGACATGTTTGCCTATGCCAAGGACCGCATTGGCGCGTTGAAGAAGAACGGTCCCGGCGCCGTCCGCATCAACAAGGCCGGCTGTCTTGGCCGTTGCGACAACGGCCCGGTCATGGTCGTGTATCCGGAAGAAACCTGGTATTCCTTCATCGACAAGGAAGACGTCGAGGAAATCATCCAGGAACACCTGATCGGCGGCAAAGTCGTCGAACGCCTGAAGATCTGAGCCATGCGCGCCCCGGAAGAGAAGATTTTCGTTGATGGCCCGGTCGGCAAGATCGAAGTCATCATGGAGCGCCCGGATGCCCCCAAGGGCATCGCGCTGATCGCCCACCCGCACCCGATCGGCGGCGGCGCCAACACCAACAAGGTGGCCTACACGCTGGCCCGTACCTTCGTTGCCCTCGGCTACGCCGCTTTCCGCCCGAACTTCCGCGGCGTCGGCGGGACTGAAGGCGTGCATGACGAAGGCCACGGCGAAGTCGATGACCTGCTGGCCGTGCTGGAAGATGCCAAATGCCGCTGCGGCAACCTGCCGGTGGCGCTGGCCGGCTTCTCTTTCGGCGCTTTCTGCCAGACCCGCGTCGCCAAGCGGCTGACCGAAGCCAACCACCCGGCCCAGCGCCTGGTGCTGGTCGGCACCGCCGCCGGCTTCGTCGAAGGCACCCGCCAGTACGACACCGAAGCCGTACCGCACGACACCATCGTCATCCACGGCTCGTCGGATGAAACCGTGCCGCTCGCCAATGTGTTCGAATGGGCGCAACCGCTCGACCTGCCGGTCGTCGTCGTCCCCGGTGCCGATCACTTCTTCCACCGTCGCCTGCACCTGATCCGCGACATCGTGACCCGCGCATGGCGCCATTAATGCCAGCCTCTGCTGCCGTGGCGCTGAGCGCCAGCGATCTGCGCAAGACCTACGGTGGCACCGAGGTCGTCGCCGGGCTGTCGTTCGCCGTCGAACCCGGCACCTGCTTCGGCCTGCTCGGGCCGAACGGCGCCGGCAAGACAACGACGCTGCGCCTCTGCCTCGGCCTGACCGGGCCGGACAGCGGTGAAATCGTCCTCAACGGGCATGTCATTCCAGAGGATGCGCAAGCGGCGAGGGCACGCATCGGCGTCGTGCCGCAATTCGACAACCTCGACCCGGACTTCACCTGCGCCGAAAACCTGCTCGTCTTCGGCCGCTATTTCGGGCTGAAGGATGCCGACATCCGCGCCAAGATCCCGCAACTGCTCGATTTCGCCGGCCTCGCCAGCAAGGCCGATGCCCGCTTGTCGACGCTGTCCGGCGGCATGAAACGCCGGCTGACCCTGGCCCGGGCACTGGTCAACGACCCCGACATCATCTTTCTCGACGAACCGACTACCGGCCTCGATCCGCAAGCCCGACACCTGATCTGGGAACGCCTGAAACAGCTGAAGTCGGCCGGCAAGACGCTGATCCTGACGACGCACTTCATGGACGAAGCCGAACGTCTGTGCGACAGGCTGATCGTCATCGACCACGGCCGCAAGATCGCCGAAGGCAGCCCGCGCCAACTGATCGCCGAACAGATCGAACCGCAGGTGGTCGAGGTCTTCGACGAATCCCACGGCCAACTGGAAGTTTTCGTCCAAAGCCACAAAAATCTGGCCGAGCGCGTCGAAACCAGCGGTGAAACCGCCTTTTTCTACTGCCGCGAACCGCGCGAACTGCTGGCCAGGCTAGCTGACGCCGAAGGCCTGCGCTACGTGCACCGCGCCTCCAACCTCGAGGATGTCTTCATCAAGCTGACCGGGCGGGAATTGCGCGACTGAGGTCGTTCAGCCGATCAGACGGCCGACCACGGCCGCAAAGTCATCATCAACAGCAGCCGGACGAATATCGGGATGAGCATCGTCGCCAGCCCGATATTTCCCGGTTCTTACCAGAATGCCGGGGATGCCTGCTGCCTGAGCACCGCCGATGTCGTCGGCCAGATCGTCACCGATCAGCACAGCCTCATCCGGGCGAACACCCAGTTCAGCCAGCGCCGCGTTGAAGAAAGAGGGGGCTGGCTTGCCGGTGATTTCGGCCTTGATTCCGGCCGAATATTCCAGCCCGGCGACGAATGCCCCCATATCCAGAGACAGGCCATCCGCCTCCATGAAATAGCGATTGCGCGCCATGGCCATCAGCGGCAGACCCTGCATCAAGAGCCGGAAGGCTTGGTTCAGGATCGGGTAGGTGGTGTGCGTTCCCATGTCGCCCAGCACCACGATGTCCGGATCAGCGGCGCTTTCACCCATTTCCCCGGCGATATCGGGATGGACCAGCCACAGCGGGCGCAGATCCCGGCTACGCACCAGCGTTCGGGCCGCCAGGGCAGCCGTCTGGATTTCGCTGGCGGCTAGCGTGAAGCCCATGCGCTGTAATTTGGCGAACAGGATTGTGCTGGGTGTCCGCGTCGTATTGGTCAGGAAACGCAGGAGCAGCCCTGACGCCCGCAGGCGGTCCAAGGCCCGAACCGCCCCCGGCAAGGCTTCATCCCCGGTATGCAGTACGCCGGCCAGGTCGATGAGGACCGCCTTTGTTGAAAAAATCGGCGCCATATCCACTCCTTCCGCAAACCATGACCACTGTTCGATTACGGATTCTGCTCAAAGTTTAAGGTGATGGAATGATCGGCAAGGTGTCTGGCCTGCCGCTCCAGCAGCGTCCTTGCCGCACGCGGCATTGGTTTCTCCCGGTCTTTCAGCAAGCCTTGCAGGCAGGTGGGGTTGGCCCGGGCGCCGCTGGCTTGATAGTCGGCGAGCAGGGTTAGCCGGATGCTTTCCTTTTCATGGCCGATGACAGTGGTCAGGTAGTCAAACAGGTGGTCGACCAGTTTTTCCGGGGTCAGGCGGCTGGTCTGGCTGCTTGTTTGCCACAGCCAGTCGGAAAAGGCGAGAAAGGCGGTGAACGGCGACGGGCCGTCGAGGAGTACCGCCAGGCTGGCCTTGAAGCGGCCGGAATTGGCCAGCAGGTCCCAGTAGCGGGCGAGGCGGGTGAAACGCTGCACGGTGAGCGCATCGACAGCCGCAGTTTGCTGGACGGTGTAGGGTGGTTCGGTGTCGTAGCTCATGCCGTAGGCAGCGCTGTGCCGGGCGATTGGCGTGCCGCGCAGGCGCTTCAGGACACCCAGCTGGATTTCATGCGGACGCAGGGCGTAGAGACGGTCAAAACCATCGGAAAAGCTGCTCAGCGTTTCGCCGGGCAAACCAAAAATCAGGTCGGTATGCAGGTGAGCATGACTGTGATTGACCAGCCAGGCGAGGTTTTCGCAGGTCTTGGCGTTTTCCTGCCGACGCGAGATGGCCTGCTGAACTTCGGGATTGAAGGTCTGGATGCCGACCTCGAACTGCAGCACGCCGGGCGGGAAGCGGGCAATCATCTCCTTCAGGCGTTCCGGCAGGTGATCCGGGATCACCTCGAAATGCAGGAATAGATCGGGCGTCAGGCGGTCAAGAAAGAACTGCAGGATGGTCAGCGAGCTATCGATTTTCAGGTTGAAGGTGCGGTCGACGAACTTGAAATTGCGCGCCCCACGCAAGTAGAGCGTTTCCAGCGCGGCAAGAAAACGCGCCGGCTCGAAGGCCCAGGCAGTCTTGTCGAGCGAGCTGAGGCAGAACTCGCACTTGAACGGGCAGCCGCGCGAGGCTTCGACGTAGAGCAGGCGGTGCGCCAGATCGTCGACACTGAATTCGCCGTAGGGCAGGTCGATTTCTTCCAGCGCTGCTTGCTCGCCGGGGATCACTTTCATCAAGGGCTGCGGCCCGTAGCGCAGGGCGCGGCAGAGTTTGGGGAAACTGACGTCGCCCCAGCCGGTGATCAGATGGTCGGCCAGGCGGACGATTTCCTGATCCTCCCATTCGTAGCTGACTTCCGGCCCGCCGAGGACAATCTTCAGGGTCGGGCGAGCCTGCTTGAGCCGACGGACGACCTCGGTACTCGGCACGACATTCCAGATATAGACACCGAAGCCGATGATTTGCGGCACGCCATCGACCGGCTCACCGAGTTCGGCGAGCAGCGCATCGACAACTTCCTGCACCGGCCGGGCGATGGTGAATTCGCGCAGCACGGTGCGTGCCCGCAGGTCGCCCCCGCCGTGCCGTCCCATGTTGGCCAGCAGATAGCGCAGGCCAAGCGAGGCATGGATGTATTTGGCGTTGAGGGTGCAGAGGATGACGGTGGGTGGCAATGGCAGCATTTCGCCATTTTGACAGCAGGCCAGAATCATGAGTGCCGCCTGTTGCCACAATTTGTGCTCAACAGACCGAAGTGCTGGCCATCGATACTTTCCTGCGCAGCGCCCGGGGAGACATCGCCGAAAACGGCCGTGTCTTGGTCGAATGCGGCAAAACCAGCACCTCCTCGTTGTTGCTGATTAGCCAATCCGTTGCACCACCCCTAACTTAAGTACTAGCTAATAAGAGTTTGCGAATGTTGATTTCCGTCAATATTCGTAAGTTACGATTCGCTAATATATGTTGCAGGATCGTATCGCCTGCGTGCGAATTCGATCCGGGGCCAAGGGCTCTTTACAAGGGGTAGGGGGAAAGATGATGAAATTGATCAAGCAAGTACTGGTCGTGATTGCCGCCTTGGCTTTCGTGACCCCGGGCATGGCGAACGACGCGCCGGAGAAGCCAAAGCCAAATCAGAAACTGCTGAAGTCGACTGCCGACCACAGCAAATTCAAGGAACTGCAGCAAACCTTCAACTCCGGCCCGGAGGTGACCAAGGTCTGTCTTTCCTGCCACACCGAGGCAGCCAAGCAGATTCACCTGACCAAGCACTGGACGTGGGAATACCGCAATCCGGAAACCAATCAGCTGCTCGGCAAGAAGCACGTAATCAACAACTTCTGCACGTCGACCGCTTCCAACTATGGCTTCTGTGCCACCTGCCACATCGGCTACGGCACCGAGAACCAGAATTTCGACACCACCTCGGAAAGCAATGTCGACTGCCTGGTCTGTCATGACCAGACCGGCAAGTACAAGAAGCCATCCGGCTTCTTTGGCAGCCCGGTCACCAAGGACACCGAATTCCCGCCCGGCTCAGGCAAGATCGTCAAGGGCATCAACCTCAGCGAAATCTCGCAGAAAATTGGCAAGACCCGACGTCAGACCTGCGGTGGCTGCCACTACAACGGCGGCGGCGGCGACGGCGTCAAGCACGGTGACCTCGACAGCTCGCTCGACAATGCAGACAAGGAACTCGATGTCCATATGTCGGCGGAAGGCGAGAACTTTACCTGTGCCACCTGCCACAAGACGGAGGGCCACCAGGTTCCGGGTAGCCGCTATGCCCCGACGGCGATGGACAAGAGCGGCGCCGACATGCGCGGCAAGCACGACCAGGGCAATCCTGCAACGTGCCAGTCCTGCCACGGCCAGGCGCCGCACAAGAAGGAAGCCAAGCTGAACACCCACACCAGCAAAATTGCCTGCCAGACCTGCCATATCCCGGCCTTCGCCCGTGGCGACGTACCGACCAAGATGGAATGGGACTGGTCTACAGCCGGCAAGCGCGACAAGGATGGCAAGCCGCTGGTCGTCAAGAACGAGGAAGGCCACACCGTCTATATCGGCAGCAAGGGCAACTTCGTCTATGGCGAGAACGTCAAGCCGGAATATGTCTGGTTCAACGGCAAGGTGAAGTACACGCTGGCCGACGACAAGATCGAAAAGGCCAACGAGCCGATCTACATCAACAAGTTCGAAGGCAGCCCGGATGACGGCAAGTCGATGATCTGGCCGGTCAAGATTTTCAAGGGCAAGCAGCCGTACGACGTTGAGAACAAGACACTGACCATCAACCACCTGGCCGGTGCAGACGACAGCGCCTACTGGACCAATCTGGACTGGAACAAGGCACTGACCGCCGGCATGGCCTCGGTCGGCAAGACCTTCTCGGGCAAGTACGACTTCATCGAGACGCGCGGCATGTGGCCGATCACCCACATGGTCGCCCCCAAAGAGAAGGCCGTACCGTGCCAGGAATGCCACACCCGTTCCGATGATGGGCGTCTGCACGCCATCACCGGTATCTACATGCCCGGACGAGATAGCAAGGGCTGGCTTGACCTGCTCGGCGGCCTGATGATCGTTGGCGCCATTGGTGGCGGCGTGTTGCATGGCGTGGTCCGCATCGTGACCCGTCGCAAGGAGAATTCGAAATGAGCAATCGCATCTACATCTATAAGCGTTACGAGCGTTTCTGGCACTGGTCGCAAGCCCTGCTGATCATCACCATGATGATCACCGGCTTCGAGGTGCACGGCAGCTACCTGTTGCTTGGCTTCAAGAAAGCCGTGCAGTTGCACACCCTGGCCGCCTGGACCCTGATCACGCTGTGGGCCTTTACCATCTTCTGGCAATTCACCACCGGTGAGTGGCGGCAATACCTGCCCTCGCTGAAGAATGTCGGCGCGATGATCAAGTACTACACGGTCGGCATCTTCACCAACTCGCCGCACCCGTTCAGGAAGACAGTGGTCCAGAAGCACAACCCGCTGCAGCGTCTGGCCTACCTGGCCCTGCTCGCCTTCATTTCGCCGCTGATCTGGGGTAGCGGTCTGTTCTACCTGTTCTACGGCGACTGGGCCCGCCTCGGTATCGACAAAACCCTGTCGCTGGAAGGGATCGCCACCCTGCATGTACTGGGTGCCTACATGATCACCGCCTTCTTCTTTATCCACGTCTATCTGACCACCACCGGCCACACCGTCTTCGCCCACATCAAGGCCATGATCACCGGCTGGGAGGAGGAAGACGAACATGAAGCGCCGCAGGGTGCCAAAACGCACTAACGATCCGAATATTGGGGGGATTTCACAATGCAACGTAAAACGATCACGCGCCACCTGCTGGCCAGTCTGATCGCCGGCCTGTTCATCCCGGTCGGCGCCTATGCCGCCGATGCGGAATTGATGAAAAAGATCGATGCCATGGCCAGGGAAATCGAGGCTCTCAAGGCCCAGGTCCAGGCTAACCAGGAAGCCAGCAAGCAAGCAGTCGCCGCCGTCAGCGAAGTCAAGGACAAGGTCAAGAAGAACGAGGACAAGGCACTCGACAAGTGGCTGACGGTCAGCGGTGACTACCAGTTCCGGATGGATAGCCTGGGCGGTGAAACGAAGGCTTATACGCAGCTTGGCATGAATAGTAGCGGCACCCCGACCTATACTGCGGTAGGGAGCTACAAGCCGAGAAACGAATCGATGTACACCAACCGTTTCGGCCTCAACCTGAACGCCAAGGCCACGGAAAACGTTTCAGTTTCCGCGCGTCTGATGATGTACAAGACCTTCGGCAACAACGACGACAGCGCCTCGACCGGCACCTTCTTCGCCGACCGCATTGGCGTTTTCGACGGCACCATCGGCCACATTCCGTCGAGCAACTACCTGAACGTCGACCGCGTCTACGCCTCGTGGAACAACATCGCCGACGAAGGTATCTGGTTCTCGGTCGGTCGCCGCCCGTCGACCAACGGCACGCCATCCAACCTGCGCCAGAACGACCCGCGGCCCGGCACCGGCGGCGCCCCCGCCCTGCTCGTCGATTACGCCTTCGACGGCATGACTCTTGGCTGGGCACCGGATATCGATGAATTGCCCGGCGCATTTGCCAAGATATGCTACGGCCGTGGCTATGAAAGCGGATTCAGCAAGGCAATCGGAAATTCGCTCAAGGATACCGACATGATCGGCGTATCCATCGTGCCGATCGACACCGACCAGTTGCGTTTCTGGTTGCAGTACAACCGCGGAATGAACGTCTTCGACTCCCCGGCACTCTATGCGTCCAACTTTGCCAGCTACGGCATGAGTAGCATGTCGCCGCGAACCAACGTTGGCGACATCGACTGGTACGGCGTTGGCGCCTTGGGTATGGTCAAGAACGTCGGCCCGGGCGAGCTGAACTGGTTTGCCGACATTGGCCTGAGCAAGACGCGTCCGAACGACAGCGTGAACGCCTTGGGTATGGGCCTGCTGACCGGCCAACTGGGTGCCGCCGAAGGTGCTACCGACAAGACCGGCAGCGCCTTTTACCTCGGCCTGCGTTATGACCTGCCGTCGAAGACCAAGATCGGTCTTGAATACAACCATGGTTCAAAGAACTGGATCACCTTCTCGCCAGCCTCGTCCGATGCCTGGACGTCGAAGGTCGGCACTCGCGGCAACGTGTATGAGGCTTACATCATCCAGGAACTCGACCAGAAGCCGATCTCGTCGCGCCTCTCCAAGGCCTTCTTCCGCCTCGGCTTCCAGTACTACGATTTCCAGTACACCGGCAGCAACAACTGGATGGGTGCACCGGTCAAGCTGTCCGACGTGACAGCCGCCACCGTGCTGCCGATGACCCCGCTGTCCAAGGCCTACAACGCCTATGCGACCTTCGAGGTCAAGTTCTGATCATTTCATTATCTACAGGAGAACTTCATGCGTAAAAGTATTACCCAACTGTTCGTTTCCATTGCTCTCGCCGCCGCTGCCCTGACCGTTTCGCCGATCGCCTCGGCCGAAGACATCAAGATGGTCGGCACCATCACCAAGCTGAAGGTTGCCGCCGACGGCAAGTCGGCCGAAGCTACCCTGAAGGACGTCAAGTCCGGCAACTCGGTCACCATCAACATCAACGACGAAGAAACCCTGGACAAGTTCAAGGACAAGCGTATTCAGGAAGGCGACGAAATCCGCGCCAAGTACGACAACGCCGGCAACAAGAGCAAGTCGTTCAAGAGAACTTCCGGCTGCTAAGTTTCATTCACCAGCAGTCTGCCCAAATGGCGGAGAGGAAACTCTCCGCCATTTCTTTTTTGGTCGGCATCAATTCATTTTTCCGACCAAAGTAATATATTTGCATCTTTCTTCACGCTCCGAGATGCTCGACATGATCCGCCCTCAGGCCGCCTCCGCAACAGAAGCAGCGCAGACTCAACCGGATGAGATCGAGAAACGGATGAAGATCGAGATCCGCGAAATCGGTATTCCGCCGCGGCCAAGCATCCTCAGCCAGATCGAGCAGGAAACCGCCAAGGACGAACCGGATTTCATCAAGCTGGCCGCGATTCTCAGCCAGGATGTCGGCCTCGCAGCCAGCCTGATCAAGGTGGCCAACTCCCCCTATTTTTCCTTCGGCAAAAAAGTACCGACCGTTCAGGAAGCGCTACTCGTCCTCGGTCTCAAGCTCGTCGTCCAGACCGTGGCTGGGCTCGCGCTGCAGCAGGTCTTCAAGCACGTCCCCAACATGGAACGTTTCTGGGACAGCTCGGCGACCAATGCCCAGATATCCAGCTGGCTGGCTCGCCAACTCGGCAAGAAATGGGCTATCCGGCCGGAGGATGCCTATACCTTTTCACTATTCCGGGACTGCGGCATTCCCGTTCTGTTGAGCCCGTTTCCCGAATACCTGTCTATCCTGGCCCAGGCGAACAACGAGCGGGAACGCGCCTTCACCGACGTCGAAGACCAGGCCATGGGCCTCAACCACACAAGCGTTGGTGCCGATCTGGCTGAAAACTGGCTGCTGGCCGAAGATACCTGCCTGGCGATTCGCCACCATCACGATGCGCGCATCTTCACCGAAGCATCGGTGGCCATGCCTGAACGCACGAAGGTGCTCGTCGCCATTTCCCATCTTGCCGAACACCTGATGCAACAGGAGGCCGGACGCGGCCAGAGTTGCGAATGGGAAAAGCTGGGCGCCGCCTGCCTGGCCTGTCTGGCGCTTGGCCCCGAGCAACTGCAGACACTGACTGAAGAGTTCCTGCACTTCCGCCAAGGCCATTAAGGCCGGCGCTGCAGACGGAATTACTGCCGAGCCGGGCTGGCGCTAGAATGCCTAGCTCACCTTGAATTCTGTCCGCCCCCGATGCTGCTTCAATCCTCGATCACCGGCTGGTTGCCCGTCTGGCAACGCAATTTCCTCGTCTGGCGCAAGCTGGCCCTGCCATCCATCCTCGGCAATCTGGCCGACCCGCTGATCTACATGCTCGGCCTTGGCTACGGCCTGGGCGCCATGCTGCCGAGCATCGAAGGCCAGCCCTATGTTGCCTTCCTGGCCGCCGGTACCGTCTGCGCCTCGACGATGAACGCCGCGACCTTCGAGGCCCTGTACTCGGCCTTTTCGCGCATGCATGTCCAGAAAACCTGGGAAGCCATCCTCAACACGCCGCTCGGGCTGGGCGATGTGGTGGCCGGCGAACTGTTCTGGGCCGCCACCAAATCGCTGTTCTCGGGCGCCGCGATTCTCGTCGTCATCACCGGCATGGGCCTGACCAACGGCCCGCTCATGCTCTGGGCGCTGCCGGCCATTGTCCTCACCGGGCTGGCCTTCGCCGCGCTCGGCCTGATCTGGAACGCGCTGTCTCCGTCCTACGATTTCTTCATGTACTACTTCACGCTGTTCATCACGCCGATGACGCTGATTTCCGGCGTTTTCTTCCCGACCGACCAGTTGCCCGGCTGGCTGGCCCTGATCGGTGGCTGGCTGCCGCTGGCCCAGGGCGTCGCGCTGGTCCGCCCGCTGCTGGCCGGACAGGTGCCGGCCAACGCCCTGATCCACATCATGGCGCTGCTCGGCACCGCCGCCGTAGCCTTCGCGATTGCGCTACACCTGACCCGCCGCCGCCTGCTCAAGTAGACAAAGTAGAATTCGCTAATGGAAACCCTGCTCGTCATCACCAACTGCCCCGACGAAGAAATCGCCAACGCCATCGCACTCGCTGTCGTTGAGGCGAAGCTGGCCGCCTGCGTCAATATCCTGCCGCGCGTCCAGTCGGTCTATCGCTGGCAGGGAACAGTTGAATCGGCAGCGGAAATCCCTCTGTTCATCAAGACCACCCGCGCCAACTACCCGGTCCTCGAAGCGAAGATTCGCCAACTGCACCCCTACGAGGTGCCGGAAATCATCGCCCTGCCTGTCACCCACGGCTTGCCGGCCTACCTGAACTGGGTGGCGGCTGAAACGATCCAATAACCATGCGCCTCCTTTTCCTCGTCTTTGCCTTTTTCATCTCGCTCGCCCATGCCGAGGAATTCCTCGACCCGGCCGTCGCCTTCAAGCCGTCGGTCCGCGCCCTCGACGGCCAGACCATCGAGGTCAGCTACGAGATCGCCAAGGGTTACTACCTTTACCGCGACAAGTTCCGTTTCACTGTCGACGGCGAAACGACAACGCTCGGTACGCCGACCTTCCCCAAGGGCAAGGAACACAACGACGAAAATTTCGGCAAGGTCGAGGTCTATTACAAGACAGTCGCCATCCGCGTGCCGGTTGAACGCAGCAGTTCCGGCCTCTTGCCGCTGAAGCTCAACGTCACCTCACAGGGCTGTGCCGACGCCGGGGTCTGCTACCCGCCGCAAACCCAGCCACTCAGCGTCGAACTGCCCGATCCGGCCAGTGCCCCGGCAGCCGCACCGGCCGCCGCCGAGGGCGACGAGAGCGGACAGATCGCCTCGACGCTGAAACACGCCGGCTTCTGGGCCAATCTCGCTTTCTTCTTCCTGGCCGGGCTGGGTCTGTCGCTGACGCCTTGTGTCTTCCCGATGATCCCCATCCTGTCCGGCATCATCGCCGGGCAGGGCCACAAGAGTTCCCACGCCCGTGGCTTTGTACTGTCGCTGGCCTACGTGCTGGGCATGGCGGTGACCTACGCGGCAGCCGGCGTCGCGGCCGGCATGACTGGCACGCTGATCTCCAGCGCCCTGCAGAATTCGTGGGTGCTCGGCAGCTTTGCGCTGGTCTTCGTCGTACTGTCCTTCTCGATGTTCGGCTTCTACGAACTGCAGTTGCCGACCTCATTGCAGAGCAAACTGTCGGAAGAATCCGGTCACCTGCAGGGCGGACGCGGTATCGGCGTCTTCCTGATGGGCGCGCTGTCGGCCCTGATCGTCGGCCCCTGCGTTGCCGCGCCACTGGCCGGCGCGCTGCTTTACATCGGCCAGACCGGCGACGCGGTGCTCGGTGGCACGGCGCTGTTCGTCATGGCGCTCGGCATGGGTGCGCCGCTGATCGCCGTCGGCATTGCCGGTGGCTCGCTGCTGCCCAAGACCGGCGCCTGGATGGAAGGGGTCAAGAAGGCCTTCGGCGTGTTGTTGCTGGCGACCGCCGTCTGGCTCGTTTCACCGGTCATGCCGCCGGTGGCTTCGATGCTGGCCTGGGCAGTGCTGCTGATCATTCCGGCCATCTACCTGCACGCTCTCGACCCGCTGCCGCCGCACGCCAAGGGCTGGTCGCGTTTCTGGAAGGGTATCGGCATCGTCATGCTGCTGACCGGTGCCGCGCTGCTGATCGGCGCCCTGTCCGGCAGCCGCAACCCGCTGCAGCCGCTGGCTGGCCTGCGCGGCCAGGCGATGGCGGCTGAAGAGAAGCGCCTGCCATTCGAACGCGTCGCCTCGCTGCAGGCGCTGGAAGAAAAGATCAAGGCGGCCGGCCAACCGGTGATGCTCGATTTTTATGCCGACTGGTGCGTCTCGTGTAAAGAAATGGAGCAATTCACCTTCACCGACCCCGCCGTGCAGGCCAAATTGGCCGGTTTCAAGCTGTTGCAGGCCGATGTCACGGCCAATAACGCCGATGACAAGGCGCTGCTCGCCCGTTTCGGCCTGTTCGGCCCGCCGGGCATCATCTTTTTTGATGCCAAGGGGCAGGAAATCAAGGCGGTACGCATCGTCGGCTTTCAGGATGCCGCGCAGTTCCTGAAATCGGTGCAGCAGGTCGCCGGCTAAAGCTCCCGCGATGGTGCGCTGCGAAGCGCGTGGCGCAGGCCAAAACCGCCAAACAGGGCACCGACCACCGCCCCGGCCAGCACATCGAGCGCCACATGCTGGCGCGTCGCCAGCGTGGACCACAGGATCGCCAGGCAATGCAGCCAGATCAGGCTGCGCAACACCCGGGCAGCGCCAATAGCCCGAAATACCCGGTCAAGCCAGATGGCGGCGAATACCGCGGCACCGACATGTAGGGAAGGGCAGGCGTTACCGCTGGCATCGACATCCTTGATGATGGCCATTTCCGGATAGAGGCGCCAGTCGATGCCGGCTGGCGGAACGCTGGTCGGGAAGAGCCAGAAGATGCCCAGGCTGAATAGGCACAGCGCAGCCATCCACAAGCCGAACAGGATCAGCGGCCGGAATTCCTTGAGCAGGGCGGCCGGCAGCGAAACGTAAACCCATAGCGAGGCGTAAACCGGAAAAGCCAGCCCGGTGACAGGAATCCACGCGTCAAGCACGGTCAGCGGCATCTCCGTCGCCGGAAACAGCGGGCTGCGCAGTACGCCGAAATAGGCCCAGAAAAACAGAACCATGAACGCAGCCGTGCCAACCGCCTTGAGCGGCATCAGATAGACCAGGCGGGAAGCGATCTGGCGTAGCCAGTGCGGTCTGGAAAACAGGTGCATCGGTCGCTCGGAAAGGTTGGAAAAGCCTGAATGAGCCGCATGGTAGCAAATCGCCCCACCATGCCTGGAATTTGCCATGAATAGACAAGCGCTTCCGGGCAAATCTTTGGAAAATATGGGCTTTCAGCTAAAATTGCCGGGCTATGGATTCGATTGGCCTGATTCGCGATTTTCTCAAGGACCGCCTTGGTGTCGACCCGGAAAACGTTATTTCCGGAGCGTTGCTGGCCGATCTGGGCGTCGACTCGCTGATGATGCTCGAACTGATGTTCGAGTTCGAAGATCGTTTCGGCATCAAGCTTTCCAGTGACCTGAAAACACCCCGGACGGTTGGCGAGATGGTGACGCTGATGGACGGGCTGATCTCCCGCCAAAAGAGCTGAGCCATGAGCCAGCGGCGGGTTGCGATCACTGGCCTCGGGCTGGTCAGTCCCTATGGCAGTGATCTGGCTGATTTTTTTTCCCGCCTTTCGGCTGGCGACTCGGCAGTCCGCTACCTGCTGACCGACGACCAGCCGCGCCCGCTGTCCATTCCCTTCGTCAGTTGTCCGAGCTTTGATCCCGATGCCGCACTCGGCAAGCCGCTCGCTTCGATGATGGACCGCTTCGCCCAGCTCGGCATGGCTGCGGCCTTTGCTGCCTGGGACGACTGCGGCCTGCCGCGCCAGGCGCAAGACGAATCCCGCAACGACTGGGGCGTAGCCTGGGGCACCGCGCTGGGCGGCACGCTGGCCTATGAAAAAGGCTACCGAGAGCTTTGGCAAAAGGGCCGCGAGCGCCTGTCGCCGCTTTCCGTCGTACTCGGCATGAACAACGCCGCCAATGCCCACATTTCGATCCAGCTTGGCCTGGGTGGTGTCAGCATGAGCCACACCGTGGCCTGTGCCTCGTCGGCCATCGCCATCGGCGAGGCTTTCCGCCGCGTGCGCAGCGGCGAGGCGACGATCATGCTGACCGGCGGTTCCGACGTGCCGCAGGCCTACGGCGTTGCCCGCGCCTGGGAAGCGCTGCGCGTCATGGCGCCCGGCGATGCCGATAGCTCGCCGTCGGCCTGCCGGCCGTTCTCGGCCGACCGCCGTGGCCTGGTGCTGGGCGAGGGCGGGGCCGCCCTGGTGCTGGAAGACTGGGAACACGCGGTAGCGCGTGGTACCCGCATTCATGGCGAAATCATCGGCTACGGTACCAGTTGCGACCATAGCCACCTGGTTCGCCCGGAAGCCGAAGGCCAGATTCGCGCCCTGCAGCTGACACTGGCCGATGCCGGCCTGAACCCGGCCGATATCGACTACATCAACGCCCACGGCACCGCAACGACCGAGGGCGACCCGGTTGAAATCGCCGCCCTGAAGGCTGTTTTCGGCAATCATGCCGATCGGCTGGCGGTCAGCGCCACCAAGTCCATGCACGGCCACTCGCTGGGCGCCGCTGCGGCCATCGAAGCCATCGTCACCGTGCTCGCCCTGCGTGAGCAGACCGTTCCGCCCACCGCTCATCTTGAGCAGATCGACCCGGCCTGCGTCGGCGTCGACCACGTCACTACCGCCCGTCGCGGCCAGCCGCTGCGTGCCGCGCTCTCTAACTCCTTCGCCTTTGGCGGCAGCAACGCGGTGCTCGCGTTCCGTGCCGTCAGCCAGTAAATCCACGAAAGCATCACATGTCTGCCGCCATTTCCCCGCAAGCCATCGAAGCCCTGTTGCCGGAAGTCGCCGAACTGATTATTTCAGCGCTCAATCTCGACATGGCTGCGAGTGAAATCGAAGCCGATACACCGCTGTTCGGCGACGGCCTCGGCCTTGACTCGATTGATGTGCTGGAAATTGCGCTGGTCATTTCCAAGCAATACGGCTTCCAGCTGAAGTCGGACAACGAGGAGAACATCCACATCTTTTCCTCGTTGCGCGCCCTGACCGAACACATCGCCAGCCAGCGCAGCAAATGACCGCCACCCCGGCCCAGCTGCTGCGCGGCCTGGCCGTGGTCGTCTTTCTTGTGCTCTGGGCCTTGCTCGCCCATTTCGGCACGTCCGGCGAAAGCTCGGCCGATCTCTCGGTGCTGCTTGCCCTTGCCCCCATCGTCGCCGCACTCGGCCTGATGCTCTGGCGCAACACCCATCCGCTGCTGACCGGTAGCGTTATCGTCACCTCGCTCGGCGGGCTGGCCTGGTGGTGGCCGACCCTGCGCGAGAACATTCCGCTGCTGTTTTTCATCCAGCACCTCGGCGCCAACCTGGCCCTGGGCACGCTGTTCGGGCGCAGCCTGCTCGGTGGCGGCGAAGCGCTGATCACCCAGCTGGCCAAGGCCGTGCATCACGGCGAAATTTCCGAGCGCAAACGGCTTTACACCCGTAAAGCGACACTGGCGTGGACGCTATTTTTCCTCGGCAACGCGCTGATCTCCTGCATTCTCTGGCTCTTGGCGCCGCAATCGGTATGGTCGGTCTTCGCCAACCTGTTGTCGATGCCGCTGCTGGCCGCCATGTTCGTCGCTGAACACATCTGGCGGGCGCATGCCCTGCCGCCGGAGGAGCGCCCAAGCATCGCCCAGGTCGCCCGGGCCTATCGCATGCACGGCAAACAGACGCCGCCGGCCAATCCCTGATGAACACCGCGCCGCTGCTCGCCCATCGCGACCCCGACACCGTCTTCGCCTGGCGCCCGGATGGTCCGGTCAGCGTCGGCGACTATCTGGCCGACGTCGCGGCCCTGGCCGAACAATTGCCGGCCGCCGGCTACCTGCTCAACCTGTGCCACGACCGCTACCATTTCGCCGTCGGTTTCGCCGCCGGCCTGTTGCGCGGCATGACCAGCCTGCAGCCATCCTCCCAGTCGGCCGAGACCTTCCGCCGTCTGCAGGCCGACTATCCGGGTCTGGTCTGCCTGTGCGACGGACCGACCGAAACGCTGGACCTGCCGCGCTTCGATTTTCCCCCCTCGCCCCAGCGGGGAGAGGGGCCGGGGGAGAGGGGCGCACGGCCCATCCCGCAAATCCCGGCCGACCACCTGGCCGCCATCCTGTTCACCTCCGGCTCGACCGGCCTGCCACAGGCACAGCGCAAAACCTGGGGCAAGCTGGTGCAGAACGGCCGGGCTGAAGCCAGCGCGCTCGGGCTCGATCGCCAGCCGCACACCATCGTCGGCACCGTGCCAGTCCAGCACAGCTACGGCTTCGAATCGACTTTCCTGCTCGCCCTGGCGGGCGGCGGCGCTTTCTGGGCCGGCAAACCGTTCTTCCCGCAGGACATCGCCAGCGCGCTGGACGCCGTACCGCAGCCGCGCCTGCTGGTGACCACGCCTTTCCACCTGTCGGCGCTTCTCGCCGCCGGCCTCGAACTGCCGCCGGTCGATCTGCTGCTTTCGGCGACCGCCCCCTTGTCGGCGACGCTGGCCGCCGAGGCCGAAGCCCGCACCGGCGCGACCATGCTGGAAATCTACGGCTCGACCGAATCCGGCCAGCTGGCCAGCCGGCGCACCACCGAGGGCATGGCCTGGACGCTGCTACCCGGCGTTCGGCTGGAACAGACCGAAGACCAAACGACCATCGCCTGCGACGGCCATGTCGAAGGTCGTGTCGCGCTGTCTGACCTGATCGAGCTCTTGCCCGACCAGCGTTTCCTGCTGCACGGCCGCCATGCCGACCTGATCAACATCGCCGGCAAGCGAACCTCGCTGGCCTACCTGAACCACCAGCTCGGCGCCGTCCCCGGCATCGTCGATGGCGCCTTCTTCCTGCCCGATGAGGAAGGCCCGGACGGCATCACCCGCCTGACCGCCTTCGTCGTCGCCCCCGGCATGACGGCCCGGCAAGTCACCGTCGCGCTACGCGAACGGATCGACGCCATCTTCCTACCACGGCCGCTGGTACTGGTCGACGAACTGCCGCGCAACAGCACAGGCAAGTTGCCGCGCAACGAACTGCAGGCGCTGTACGCCGAAAAGGTCGGCCATGGCTGATTTTCACTGGCTCGTCCCGGCCGACCACCCGGCCTTCGCCGGTCATTTCCCCGGCAAGCCCATCGTGCCGGGCGTCGTGCTGCTCGACCGGGCCATCCTGTTCGCCGAACAACTGCTCGGCCAGCCCGATCTCGCCTGGCAAGTTGGCAACGCCAAGTTCTTCAGCCCGGTCGCCCCGGGCGAAGCGCTGGTTTTCACGCTGGAAGCCAAGGCCAGCGGCAGCATTGCCTTCACGGTGCGCGCTTTTGGCAACGCCGATGCGCGCGAAGTGGCCTCGGGCAGCCTGAAACCGCCCGCACCATGAGCGAGAAAAGCGAAGCTGACTGGCGCCGCCAGCAGGAGCGCAGCAATCTCGCCATCCTCAAGTTGATGGTGTGGATTTCGCTGACCTTCGGCCGCACCGTCGGCCGCATCGTGCTTGTCGGCATCGCCGCCTATTTCGTGCTATTTTCGCCCAAGGCCCGCCGCTTCAGCCGCAACTACCTGCACCTTGCCCTGAATCGCTGGGCCGAGTGGTCGGACGGTTTCCGTCATGTGTTCAGCTTCGCCAGCACCATCCACGACCGCATTTACCTGCTCAACGACCGTTTCGACCTGTTCGACATCGAGGTGATCGGCGCCGAAGCGGTCAATGAGGCGGCCCGAAACCATCCCGGCGCCTTGCTGATCGGTGCCCATCTCGGCAGTTTCGAAGTGCTGCGCGCCGTCGGCCGGGGCAGGGAAGGGCTGCCGGTGGCAATGCTGATGTACGAGGAAAACGCCCGCAAGATCAATACGACGCTGGAAGCGATCAACCCGGCGGCCAGCCAGGACATCATCCCGCTCGGCCGCATGGATTCGATGCTGCAGGCGCGCGACAAACTCGACGCCGGCTACGCGGTAGGCATGCTGGCTGACCGCAGCCTGAGCGACGATGCCACGGTCGATTGCGAGTTCCTCGGCCAAAAGGCGCCGTTTCCACTCGGCCCCTGGCGTGTGGCGGCCATGCTGCGCCGACCGGTCTTCTTCATGACCGGCCTGTATCTGGGCGGCAACCGCTACCAGCTGCATTTCGAGCCGCTGGCCGATTTCTCGGATACGCCACGCGAAGAACGCGACGCGGCGATCCGCCAAGCCATGCAACACTACGCCGACCGCCTGACGCATTATTGCCACCAGGCCCCGTACAACTGGTTCAATTTCTTCGATTTCTGGCAGAAAAAATGACCCGCTTTAACCGTCGTTCCCGCGAAAGCGGGAACCCAGTAAGGTACAGAGATTTCGAGAAAAAGGCCTGGATTCCCGCCTGCGCGGGGATGACGTGGCGCGCAGTGATGGCCGGACTCCTGCTTGCCCTGGCTCTGCCGGCCAGTGCCGCCTTCGATGTCGGCCAGTTGATGGGCGAACTGGCCAAACACAAGGGTGGCAAGGCCAAATTCGTCGAGAAGAAATTCATCGCCGTCCTCGACAAGCCGGTGATCTCGACCGGCGAAATGACCTATACAGCACCGGATCGACTGGAGAAGCGAACGCTTACTCCAAAAGTGGAAACGCTGCTGCTTGACAAGGACATCCTGTCCATCGAGCGCGACAAACAGAAGCTGAGCATCAACCTGGCCAACCAGCCGGAAGCGCTGGCCTTCGTGGACAGCATCCGCGGCACCCTGTCCGGCAACCGGGCCGCGCTGGAGAAAAATTACGCCCTCTATCTGTCTGGCGATTCGAGCAAGTGGGTACTCACACTGCTCCCCAGCGACCAGAAAATCGCCAGCATGGTCCAGCGCATCACCGTCAGCGGCATTCGTAACCAGGTGCGCGTCATTGAATACCTGCAGGCCGACGGTGACCGTTCGGTGCTGAATATCGACCCGATCGACGGCAAATGACCCGTCCGGCCGTCCGCGCTTTCCTGATCTGGCTGCTGGCCATGCTGGCTGGGGCGGTGGTCGTCTGGAACAGCCATTTCTCGGCCGACATGTCCTTCTTCCTGCCGGCCAAGCCGAGTGCCGAACAACAGGTATTGGTCGACCAGCTGAAGGAGGGTGTCGTCTCGCGGCTGCTAATGGTCGCCATCGAAGGTGGCGATGCGGCGCAACGGGCGAAGGCTTCGCGTGACTTGCGCGGCCGACTGGAAAAATTGCCCGAATTCGTCAGCGTTCAGAATGGTGAAGCCGGCAGCCTGGATGCCGACCGCGACTTCCTGTTCGCGCACCGCTACCTGCTCAGCCCGGCCGTCAAGCCGGAACGCTTCACCGTCGATGGCCTGCGCGACGCTGTCGCAAACAGCATCGACCTGCTCGCCTCGCCGGCCGGCATGATGCTAAAGCCATTCCTGACGCGCGATCCGACCGGCGAGCTGGTCGAGATGGTCTCCGGCCTCAACGCCGGCGCCCAGCCCAATGTCCGCGATGGCGTCTGGGCCTCGCGCGATGGCGAACGCGCCATGCTGCTGATCCAGACCGCCGCCCTCGGTTCCGATACCGACGGCCAGGAGAAGGCAATCGGCCTGATCGGCAGCCAGTTTTCCGAAGCGGCGTCGGGCGGGGCACTGAGCCTCCAGCTTTCCGGCCCCGGCCTGTTCGCGGTCAAATCCAGGGCAACGATCAAGGGCGAAGTCAGCCGCCTATCGACCATCAGCACGCTGGCCATCATCGCCGTGCTGTTCTTCGTCTATCGCTCGGGCCGGCTGATGACCCTCGGCCTGCTGCCGGTACTCAGCGGCGCGCTGGCCGGCGTTGCCGCGGTCAGCCTGGCTTACGGCACCGTCTTCGGGATCACCGTCGGCTTCGGCTCGGCGCTGATTGGCGAGGCGGTCGATTACTCGATCTACTACTTCGTCCAGTCCAGCAAGCTCGGCGTCGAGCAATGGCGGGCGCGTTTCTGGCCGACCATCCGGCTCGGCGTGCTGACCTCGATCTGCGGTTTTGCCGCGCTGCTTTTTTCCGGCTTTCCCGGCCTGTCGCAACTCGGCCTCTATTCGCTGAGCGGCGTGCTGGCCGCCGCCATCGTCACCCGTTTCATCCTGCCACAGCTGGCTGGCAGCAATTTCGCGATGCGCGACCTCAGCCACCTCGGCCCGGTGCTCAAGCGCGGCATCACGGTGCTGCAAGGCCTGCGCTGGCCGGTGATCCTGCTGACACTGGCGGCCATGGCAGTGCTTCTCGTTAATCGCGACCACCTGTGGCACCCCAATCTGTCGGCCCTGAGCACGGTCAGCGCCGAAGACGGCGCGGTCGATCAGGCCTTGCGCGCCGACATCTCGGCCCCCGACGCCCGCTACATGGCCGTGATCACCGCCCCGGACTGCGAAGCGGCGTTGCAGGCGGCCGAACGGGCCGGCCAGCAACTCGACGGCCTGATCGCCCAGGGCATCATCGGCGGCTACGACAGCCCGGCCCGTTTCCTGCCCAGCCAGGCCATGCAGGCGAGCCGCCGCGCCAGCCTGCCGACCGGCGAGGAATTGCAGGCCCGCCTGCAAGTCGCACTAACCGATTCACCGCTGGCCGCCAACAAGCTGGGCGGTTTTATCGAGGATGTCGCCAAGACAAAGGGGCACGGCAGCCTGAGCCGCGAGGCGCTGAACGGCACAAGTCTGGCGCTGGCCGTCGATTCGCTGCTGCTGCAACGCCCGAACGGCTGGAGCGTGCTGCTGCCGCTGCGCCCGCCCGTCGGCAACAAGGAGGGTGATACGGGCGTCGATATCGCCATAGAGCCGGTACGTGCTGCGCTGGCGGGCAGTGGCGCCTTGTTCGTCGATATGAAAAACGAGTTCGACACGCTGTACAACGACTACCTGCACGAAGCAACGCTGCTCTCGCTGGCCGGTTTTGTCGCCATCGTCGCACTGCTGGCGGTTACCCTGCGCTCGCCCCGGCGGCTGGCCACCGTGCTGCTGCCGCTGTTGATCGCCGTGGTGCTGGTCATCGCCGGCCTGCATCTGGCTGGCGAGCAACTGCATCTGCTCCACCTGATCGGCATGCTGTTGATCGTCGCTGTCGGCTCCAACTATGCGCTCTTCTTCGACCGCGCCGCCCGCGGCGAAGGGCTGGATACCCCGACACTGGTCTCGATGGCCGTCGCCAACCTGACCACCGCCATCGGCTTCGGTACGCTGGCACTGTCCAATGTGCCGGTGCTGCACGCCGTCGGCGCCACCGTCGGCCCGGGCGCCATCCTGGCACTGCTGCTGTCAGCCTGTTTTGTCGGGCGCAAAAATGCCTAGGCGCCGGACCGAACTTACCCTCGCCCCAACGGGGGAGAGGGTCAGGGAGAGGGGGCTTTCCACGGCACTAACGGCGAGTTTTTCGGTTGATGGAAAAAATCAGCCAAAATCGAAATTTTACGTTTCACGTGAAACCGCCGCATGAGCCCCGCGTTGCGCACCCTGCGCCAGCTGAACGGCGCCGATAGCCTGCTCCTCCTGCTCCCCGGCGCCTACATGACGCCCGAACACTTCGTCGAGCACGGCTTTTTCCGTGCCGTCGAGCAACGCCGGTTGAAACTCGACCTGATCGCCGTCGACCTTGGTCTGGATGCCGTTTCCAGCGGCGATGCGATTCCCGCCGTTGTCGAGCAAATCCTGATCCCCGCCCGCACCGACTACCGACGCGTCTGGCTCGGCGGCATCTCGCTCGGCGGATTGCTGTCGCTGGGCCTGAACGCCGATCACCCCGGCATCGTCGATGGCCTGTGCCTAATCGCCCCTTACCCCGGCAGTCGGCTGACCACCAACGCCATCCGCCGGGCCGGCGGCCTCGATCTTTGGCAGCCGACCACCGAGGAAATGACCGATGCCGAAAATCGCGTCTATTGCTGGCTCAAGGCCCCGCCGGCCGACTTCCCGGTCTTCGTCGGCTACGGCACGGAAGACCGCTTCGCCGCAGGCATGAGCGCCATCGCCGCGCGCTTCCCTGCCGCCGCCCGCCACACCGTGCCCGGCGGCCACGACTGGCCGGCCTGGCAGATTTTGTGGGAACATTTCCTCGATTCCGGCCACTTCACCGCCTGACATGCCGACGCCCTGGAAACCGACCTTCGCCATCAAAGCCACGCTCGCGGTCCACGCAGCCGCAGCCGTCGGCTGCCTGATCGTGCCGTCGCTCTGGCCGTGGGCGGTCGGCGCTCTGGTCATCAACCACGCCATCATCACCACGGCCGGCCTGCTGCCACGCACGACCCTGCTCGGCCCCAACCTCAACCGCCTGCCGGACGACGCCGTCGCCCGCCGCGAAGTCGCCATCACCATCGATGACGGCCCCGACCCGGAAGTCACGCCTCGCGTCCTTGATCTGCTCGATGTCGCCAACGCCAAGGCCACCTTTTTCTGCATCGGCTGGCGCGCCCGCGAAAACCCGGCGCTGTGCCGCGAAATCGTCGCCCGCGGCCATCGCGTCGAGAACCATGGCGACAGCCATTCCAAGGCCTTCGCCTTCTTCGGCCCCGGCCGCATGAAGGCCGATATCGCCGCGGCGCAAACTACCTTCGCCGGGATCACCGGCCAGGCGCCACGCTACTTCCGCGCCACGGCCGGCCTGCGCAATCCCTTCCTCGACGCCGTGCTGCACAAGCTCGGCCTCAAGCTGGCCAGCTGGACACGCCGCCCCTACGACACCCGCTGCGGTGACCCGGAAATTGTTCTCGAGCGCCTGAGCCGCGACCTCGGCCCCGGCGATATCCTGCTGCTGCACGACGGCCATGCCGCCCGTACTACCGACGGCCAGCCGGTTATCCTCACTGTTTTGCCGCGCCTGCTGGACACGCTGCGCCAACATCAACTCAACCCCGTCACGCTGCCCGATCCCAAGCTATGACCAAGCGTTTCCTGCGCACCCTGCTCGACGAAGCCAGCCGCCCGTTCATCGGTGGCGGCCATTTCGCCTATCACTACTCACGCGGCAAACTGTCCTCCGACAGCATCTTCCGCGAGATCCTCAAGCGCGGCCTGTTGCCGGCCGAAGGCCGTTACCTCGACCTCGGCTGCGGTCAGGGCAGTCTGTTTTCGTGGCTGCTCGCCGCCCGCAAACTGTACGACGCCGGTAACTGGCCGAAGGGCTGGCCGGCCGCTCCCAAGGCGCTGAGCCTGCGCGGCATCGAACTCATGCAGAAGGACGTTGACCGTGCTGCCAAGGCTTTCGGCGCCGACCACCCGATCCTGCGCATAGAGCAGGGCGACATGACCAAGGCCGATTTCGGCCAGGCCGACGTCATCACCATCCTCGACGCCCTGCATTACTTCGATCACGCTCACCAGAAGGACGTGATCAAGCGCATCCGTGCCGCGCTGCCACCCGGTGGCCTGTTCCTGACCCGCGTCGGCGACGCCTCGGCCGGGCTGCCCTACCACCTGTGCAACTGGGTCGACCACGCTGTGACCTTCGTCCGCGGCCACCGCCTGCCGCGCCTCTATTGCCGGCCGCTGACCGAGTGGATCGCGCTGCTCGAAAGCCTCGGTTTCTCAGTCGAAACCGACCCGATGAACGAAGGCAAGCCGTTCGCCAACGTGATGCTGGTCTGCCGGGTTCCGGCCAATCTGCCCGTCTGATTCCATGCGTTCAAGCCGCTTCTCCCTCCTGACTGCCGTGCTGCTGGCCACTCTGGCCGGTTGCTCGGTATTCGAGGAAAGCGAGGAGGAGGGCGGCACACTGCCCCCCGACATGTCGCGTCGGGCCGATGGAAAAACGGCCACCGCCTGGCCGACCTCGCTGCCCGAAGCCGAAGTCAAGAAACGCATCACCCAGCTGATTCCGACCTCAGCCAAGGACCGCGCCGGATGGGCGACCGACCTGCATACCGCCTTCAAGACGCTGGAGGTACCGCACGCGACGCAAACCTACTGCGCCGCCATCGCCATCATCGAGCAGGAATCGAGCTTCCAGGCCGACCCGGTAGTGCCCGGCCTGCCCAACATTGTCCGCCGCGAACTTGAAGCTCGGGCCGGGCGCTATGGCGTACCGTCGCTGCTCGTCACCGCCGCCCTGAGCAAGAATTCTCCGGACGGCAAGAGCTACAACGAGCGCATCGACGCGCTGAAAACCGAAAAACAGCTCAACGCCCTGTTCGAAGACATGATCGGCGAGCTGCCTTTCGGCCGCCAGCTGTTCGCCGACTACAATCCCGTCCGCACCGGCGGCCCGATGCAGGTCAGCGTCGAGTTCGCCACGCAGCACGTCAAGGAACGCAGCTACCCGTACCCGATCGAGAAAAAGCTACGCCACGAGGTGTTCACCCGGCGCGGCGGCCTCTATTTCGGCAGCGCCATCCTGCTCGACTACGAAGTGCCCTACGACCAGATCGTCTATCGCTTCGCCGATTTCAACGCCGGCCGCTACAGCAGCCGCAACGCCGCCTTCCAGTTGGCGCTCGGCAAGGTCACCGGCAAGCCGCTGACGCCGGATGGCGACCTGCTCCGCTACGAAGATGGCAAACCGGCCTCAATGCCAAGCAGCGTCGAAGAAGCCGCCATCGGCATTGCCGCCAAACTCGACATGAGCCGGCCACAAATCCGCCGCGACCTGCTACTGGAAAAAACCATGGCCTTCGGCCGCAGCCCGCTGTTCAACCGGGTCTTCGAACTGGCTGAAAAGCAGGGCAAACCGATGGCCCGCCAGGCCATGCCACAAATCGACCTGAAAAGTCCAAAGATCACCCGCAAGCTGACCACAGAATGGTTCGCCAGACGGGTCGAAGGCCGCTACAAGACTTGTCTGACGCGGAGCAGCGGCAAGTAGGCAATCGCTACAGTCAACCGGAAAAATTGGCCAAAAATGGATTCCTGAATCAGCGGCCCAACATCCAGCCGGCGATCTGCCCCACCACCTCGCGCTCGATGCCGTTGAAGCCGTGATAGGCCATCACCTCGCACGGATCGCCCCGGCTGATGCCATCGCGGAACGACAGCAACTGCTTGCGCGGCAGGCCATCAAGCTTCTGCATTAGGCTCGGCATCTCGCTGAAGGCACAATGGCTGCAGCCATCCAGTTCGTGGTGCGCCACCAGCACCGGAATGCTCAGCTTGTCCAGCGCCATGGCAGTCACCGAAGGCGCCTTCGGATCAGTCAGGATGGTGGCCGCCAATACCAGTCCATCCGGCCCGTCGGCCCGGCTCATGCGGGTCGCCACCGCGGCAATCGACTGCGTGCCCCGACTCGTCCCGACCAGCCACACCGGCCAGCCCGATTGCTGACGCACCCAGGCAATCACCGCCTGCACATCCGCCGCATGTTCCGGTCCTTGTCGGTAACCGGCGAGGAAAGGCGGGGAATGCCGGTCCGAGGGTGCATCGATGAGCACCGTCAGCAGGCCCTGATCGACAAACAACTGCCGGCTGCGAATCAGGAAATTCCCCTTGCCCCAGCCGAAAGAGCCATCGGCAGCAATCTGCAACCCACCATGTCCACCCGCGAACAGGATCACCGCCGCTTTGGGCGAGGGTGGGGAGAAAACCAGCAGACGTTGGGTGATGCTTGGGCGAGTGGGGATGTCTACGACCTTCGGTTCTGTTTGGCCATAAGCTAATGGAACGAAGAACCACAACGCGAAACCAAGCCAATTTTTTTGTAATTTGCGCATGTACTTCCATTGCAAGCCAGCGACACAAAAATTAAGCAACGTAGGGCCGATTTAACTATCTTGATAAACCTCGACATCTTGGCATCAACATTGGTTACGGCCGGCCATGATTAATTCTGAAAAACTCTCTGGCCTCAGGACTAATTAGTCCTGTCTCAATCCCAATTGCATACAAAATTCCAAGCGACATAGGAATGTAAAAAAATGGATTTCGTGTAAATAGAACGAATAGCAATTTCAATAAATCTATCATCGTGTTTCCTCCAGAACATAACGAATGTTGTGCTTTGATCACCGCATTCTGAAATCTGAACGTAATTCGTCACCCTGCGATTTCTATCTTCCTCACGGTGGCTCAAATGAAAATTCGCAAAGAACTTTCGCAAAACCTACTATTTATCGCAGTCAAAATTGCTATCTTTATTCTTGGAATCTGGCCAGAAAACGCATTTTGACAACAGATGGCTGAGTTTCATAGTCAGTTGAGACTGATCTGCGCACTAACTCAAGCTAGTTACGGACCCAGAAACATCCCCTCTGCTAAAATCGGCCTCACCCCATATCGAGCGCCACCGTGACCCCGCTGCTGCTTTCCGCCTACACCGCCACTACCTGCCTCGGGCGCGGGCTTGATGCCACGCGCGAAGCCTTGCTTAGCGGGCGGAGCGGGTTGGTGCCGTGTGCTTTCGAGACGGTACAGCTGGATACCTGGATGGGCGAGGTGGCCGCGGTTGATGCGGAAAAGCTACCGGAGTCGCTGGCTAACTACGATTGCCGCAACAACCGGCTGACGCAGATGGGCCTCGAAACGGACGGGTTTGCCGACCGTGTGCGGGAGGCGATTGCCCGTTTTGGCAAGACACGGGTCGGCGTTTTCCTCGGCACAAGTACGGCCGGCATTTTGCAGACCGAGCTGGCCTATCGCCGGCGCGCCCCTGAAACCGGTGCGCTGCCTGACGATTTCCACTACCGCACGACACACAATTCCTTCTCGCTGGCCGAGTTCACCCGCGACTATTTCGCGCTGGAAGGCATGGCCATGGCGATTTCGACGGCCTGTTCTTCCAGCGCCAAGGTCTTCGCCGCCGCCGCCCGCCAGCTTGAGCTCGGGACCATCGATGCAGCCATCGTCGGCGGCGTCGATACCCTGTGCCTGACCACGCTGTACGGCTTCGCCTCGCTGCAACTGACCTCGGCCCAGCCCTGCCGCCCCTACGATGCGGCGCGCAACGGAATTTCGGTCGGCGAAGGCGCTGCCTTTGCGCTGCTCGAACGTTGCGACCAACCGGCCGCCGGCTCAGTGCTACTGCTCGGCACCGGCGAATCGAGCGACGCTTACCACATGTCCTCGCCGCACCCGGAAGGCCTGGGTGCCCAAATGGCCATGGAAGCGGCGCTGCGCTCGGCCGGGCTAACCGCCAGCGACATCGATTACATCAACCTGCACGGCACCTCGACGCCGGCCAATGACGCTGCAGAAGGCAAGGCCGTCAGTGCCCTGTTCGGCAACTCCGTTCCGTGCAGTTCAACCAAAGGCGCCACCGGCCACACGCTGGGCGCCGCCGGTGCCGTCGAGGCCATCATTTGCGCCCTGACGCTGACTGACGGTTTCCTGCCCGGCAGCCCGGGCACCGAGCATCTAGACCCAAGCATCCCGGTCGATTACCTGTTGAAAACCCGTGACGGAAAAGTCAGTCGTGCGCTGACCAATTCCTTCGGTTTCGGCGGCAGCAATTGCAGCCTGGTTCTGGGAGTCGCCCAATGAGCCGCCCGCTGACCGCCTGGATCGAAGGCATCGGTTTCCTGGCTCCCGGCCTGCCGGACTGGCCAACGGCCCGCGCCGTGCTGCGCGGCGAGCAGGCCTACGAAAGCGCGCCGTCCGTCCTGCCGGCCCCAAGCATCCTGCCACCGGCCGAACGGCGTCGGGCCAGCCGCGTCGTCAAGCTTGCGCTGGCCGTCGGCCTCGAAGCCGCCGCCCATGCCGGGGCCGATGTCGCGATGCTGGCCACCGTCTTTTCCGCCTCGGGTGCCGACGGCCATAACTGCCACGCGCTGTGCGAGCAACTGGCCACCGACGACCGCCAGATTTCACCAACCCGCTTTCACAATTCGGTCCATAACGCTGCCGCTGGTTACTGGGGCATCGCCACTGGCGCGATGGCACCTTGCCAGGTTCTCTGCGCCTACGACGGTAGCTTTGGCGCCGGCCTGATCGATGCGCTGGGGCAGGTCGCGCTCGACCACCAGACGACGCTGTTAATCGCCTACGACAGCGAATATCCCGAGCCGCTGTTCGCCAAGCGTCCGGTGCCAGACGTGGCCGGTGTTGGGCTGCTGCTAACACCAGAACGCAGTGAGCGCTCGCTTGCATCGATCAAGCTCACGTTATCTGCCGATGCCGCCGAAACGTTGGCCGACGATGCACTCGAAACATTGCGCGTCTCGATTCCGGCCTTGCGGGCGCTGCCCTTGCTGCAGAAACTGGCACGCGGTGAAGCCGGCGAGGTCTGTCTCGACTACTTGCCACCGATGCAGTTGAAGGTCGAAATCGGATCGTGCTAGACCGCGCCTGGATCGCCGCCCACATCCCGCACCAGGGCAGCATGTGCCTGCTCGATACAGTGAGCGAATGGTCGGAAAACAGCATTGCCTGCCGGACAAGCAGCCACACCGACCCGGCCAACCCGCTGCGCGCCGAGGGCCGCCTCGGTGCCGCCAACGGCATCGAATACGCCGCGCAGGCCATGGCCATCCACGGTGCCTTGCTCGCCAGTAGCGATGACCAGCCCCGCCAGGGCTACCTGACCAGTGTGCGCAGCGTGACCCTGCACACCGCCCGCCTTGATGACCTGCCAGGCGAATTGCTCGTCCGCGCCGAGCGCCTGTCCGGCGACGCCAACAACATCCTCTACCAGTTTTCCGTCAGCCACGCCGACCGTTGCCTGCTTGAAGGCCGCGCCGCCGTGGTTCTCGATGCCAGCACCCTGAGCAAGGAACAGCCATGAAACGCGCCCTCGTCACCGGCGGCAGCGGCGGCATCGGTGCCGCCATTTGCCGGCGCCTCGCGGCCGACGGTCATCACGTGATCGTCCACGCCAACCGGAGTCTGGACAAGGCCGAGGCCGTCGTCGCCGCCATCCGGGAAGCCGGCGGCAGCGCCGAAGCCGTGGCCTTCGACGTCACCGACCGCGCCGCAACGGTCGCCACGCTGGAAAAACTGCTCGAAGCCGGGGCCATCCAGATCCTGGTCAATAACGCCGGCATCCACGCCGATGCCGTCTTCCCCGGCATGAGCGCCGAGCAGTGGCATTCGGTGCTCGACGTCTCGCTGAACGGGTTTTTCAACGTCACCCAGCCATTGACCATGCCGATGATCCGCACGCGCTGGGGCCGCATCGTCAATATTTCGTCGATTGCCGGCATCACCGGCAACCGCGGCCAGGTCAATTATTCGGCCGCCAAGGGGGCGTTGCACGCCGCCAGCAAGTCGCTGGCGCTGGAGCTGGCCAGCCGCGGCATCACGGTCAATGCCGTGGCACCGGGCATCATCGCCACCGACATGATCGAAGGCGCCTTTGATGCCGAGGCGATCAAGAGCCTGGTGCCGATGAAGCGCGCCGGCAAGCCGGAAGAGGTGGCTGATCTCGTCGCCTTCCTCGCCTCGGACAGCGCTGCCTACATTTCCGGACAGGTCATCTCGATCAATGGCGGGATGATCTAGCCTCAGCCTTTAATCGCAAATTCTGCCGCATCCCGCCGGAAAGCCCCTGCACAGCAGAATCCAATTGCCCGAGATATTCCCCACGAATAAAATGTTTCGAATTTCAAGTAAATAAAAGGGAACGGCCGTGAATCTATTGATCAAACTGGCCTCGCTAGCGCTGCTTTGCCAGCTCGCCGTCGAGGCCGGCGCCGACACCTATAAATGCACTCAGGCCGGGAAAACTGTAATTTCCGATACACCCTGCGCCGCCGGGGCGAGCAAGGTTGATCAAAGTACAGACAAAATCAGTCGCAGCCAGAAACTTCAGGCCGAAGTGATCAATCAGCGCAATCGGGTGCAATTGTCAGAACTTGAATACAAGGCGGCACGAGACAAAAATATCCGCGGCGGCGTTGCCATTCTCCCCGGCGAACCCGACACCCAGCCCTCACCCAGACGAGCTTATCGCTGAACACAAACCGGAACATTTTGTTATGTCGAACACGCTTTACGACCTGCTTGAAGTCAGCCAGACGGCCAGCCAGAGCGCCATTTCGGAAAGCTATAAAAGGCTCTACGCAGGCTGCGCCGAACAAAGCGCCGGCGGGGACGAAGACGCGACCAATCGACTAATTGCCTTGCGTGAAGCATTCAACACGCTTTCCCGCCCGGAAAAGAGAAAAGCCTACGACCTCAAACTGGAAGCCAGATCGTCAGCTCCCGCCACAGAAAGTCCGTCGTCCTTCCCGTTTTTCAAGCTGCTGCTACTTGCCATCGTCCTCGGCACATGCGGCGTAAGCTACTCAAAATACCAATCTGTCCAGGAACAGGCCCGCCTGGAGAGGGAAAAAACGGCTGCAGCGACCCGAATGGCCGAACTGGAAGCCCAAAAGGCCCGTGAAGAAAAAATGGATGCCGAGCAGGCTGAATCCCGGCGACGCCGAGACGAAGCCTTCGAGCGGGCCAATCGGGAGCGCGAATACAGTTACGGAAAACAGGTTTCCCGGGATATCCAGCGCGCTGAAACAGCCGTTAACAGGGAAAAGGAAAGGGAAAAAGAAAGAGAAGAGCGCCAGCGCCAATACGACGCCGAACGCCAATTGGCCAAGGAAAAGGCAACGCTGCGCAGGCTTGAGGCAGAAAATTCACGCTACCCGCGTTACTGACCGGGGTTCCGTGGCAAGCCTGTAGGCGGCTCATCTTGATCAACCGGGGAACGAACCGAGCCCCGGCATTTAATTCACCTTGCATGGTCCGGCGCGATGCCGGATGATCGGATTCAGTCTGCCAAGGAGAATCCGCCATGCCGAATTTCTATCCCCGCGTTACCGCGAATGCGTCGTCCGAAGCAAAGACAACGGCACCGCTCGATTTTTTCCAGAACCCGCTTGCGGCCTGGCAATCCTTCTCGCTGCCGCTGTCCGGCGACGTCACGCAAGCGATCAATCCGTGGTCATGGACCTTCGGCTCGGCAACCAGCCAGCTTGGGCTGGTCAATATCAACCTCGGGCGCAGCGGCAACCCGGAGGTCGAGCAGGAAGTGCTCGACGAAGTCGGCAGTTACGGCAAGCAGCTCGGCTGCATCGGCGACGCGCTGGCCGTGTTGATCAAGCACGTCAAGGTGGACGAACTGGCGCCCGCCGAACGTGACGCCATCACCAAGCTGCGCTTTCAGCTTGAGGCCATCGAGAAGATCAAGGCCGGCCACCGCACGACGAAAAAGGTGACGAAACGGGACTGACGGCGATAGTGCAGGGCTAGAATGAAGCTGTCGCCCGCTTGAAGGAGGAAATCCATGAATCCCTCGCCAGACAGCCTGACCCTGCATGAAGCCGCCCGGCACCTGGCCGGCAACGTGGCCGAAGCCCAGCACAAATTCGAGGTCGCCCTGGCCCATGCGATCGAACATGGCAACCTGCACGCCAACGTCAAACGCTGGGCCACCGAGCAGTGGGAAGGCCAGCAATTGCCGGGCAACATCAACCGGCTGGAAACCTATATCGACCGTTGCGAACTTGAAGCCTGGCAGAAAGGGAATCCCCCGGCCTGACTACTACGCGCCGGCCGGGCTTACTGATTGTCTGCCGACGGCGCCAACCAGTTTCACCGTTGCCGATTACCGGACTATCTCGACCCTGGATTCGAATTTGTGAACACCGGAGGTCTGGGTGATATCCACGATGCTTTCAAATTCGAGGTCGGCCGGCTCTTGCTCCTGGCGAGGGTGGTCGTAGCCAAACTCATCGTAATAGTGCTTGACCACCGTTCTGAAGCCGGTCACCCGGGCGCTGGCGATATAGTATTTGCCGGGTTTCACATCCTTGAAGCTGTAGCGGCCGAACTCATCGCTCCTGGCCGTTCGCCGGTACTCGGCGAGCTTGGGGCTAACGACGATTTTGACGGACGAGTAATCCCGGTGCCTCTTGATATCGGCAGTCAGCTTCTTTTGCATGGCCAGATATTCTTCCAGGTA
This sequence comes from Ferribacterium limneticum, assembly GCF_020510625.1. Classification (NCBI taxonomy): domain Bacteria; kingdom Pseudomonadati; phylum Pseudomonadota; class Betaproteobacteria; order Rhodocyclales; family Azonexaceae; genus Ferribacterium; species Ferribacterium limneticum. Next base: position 4,200,248 of record NZ_CP075191.1, read on the forward strand.
AGGCGTATAGGGATACAGATAGACACTGGCTCCCGCGACGGGAACACTGCCTTGAATGCAGCCTATTCCCCGTCCATAGCAACTGACCAGGACCGATTTGATTTCAACATTGCCCGGCTTCAGGGCTGCTTTGGCCAGCGCCTCATCGAAAACGGTCTTGGGCGCGCGGGGAGCCAGGGCGTTGGCCTTTCTGTCGGCACGGTCGACCGGATCACCAGCCAAGGTGGCACAGGCTGAAATTCCCAGCGATGCACATAGCAACAAGCCTAATTTGAGTCGGTTTTTCATGTCCATTTATTGCCTTGCCCAGCGGATCAGGCAGGAAATGCCGATCAGACGGGGATTGTTATCTTGCGGGGAAAGACTGCAGATGTTCGAGAAAGGCGCTGAGACAGGGAACTCAGCGCCAAAGCAAGCTTCAGGGTCAGCCGCAAGGCCCGTGTTATGCGTTCTGCATTTTACCTGCTGACCCGGCTACGAACACAAATATTCAGGCATTGATCATGGCCGGGGAGTGCCATTGGCCCGGCCGATGAATCTCCTCGGCCAATTCTTCTGCGGCTTCGCCAATGTCAGCCGGCGAGCAGTTCACCGACTTCCTGCTCGCTGTTTGGTCGAACAACGCGACCGACTTCCTGACCGTCGCGCAGCAGGATCAGCGTCGGCCATAGCTTGATGCGAAAACTGCGCCCGAGCCGACGCCCGGGACCATCTTCGATTTTCAGATGGGGCAAGGCGGGATGCGCCCGCAGGGCCGCCGCAATGGCTGGCTGGGCGCCTTGGCAATGGCCGCACCAGTTCGCACCGAACTCAAGCAGGACATCGCCGGGCATGGCATCGACCAATGCCCGCTCGGGCGCTTCGGCAGCGTAATTTGCAACATAGGCCATGCACTTCTCCTCAGGCGGAACGCGAGATCAGTTCTTTCAGCCGCGCCAGTTTCGGGGCAACCAAGGGTACCGTCAGCATGGTGCTGACCACCGCCATCAGCAGCAGGGCGGTGAAGGTTTCGCTGGTGATGATCTGCTTGTCGAGCAGGATGTTGGCAAAAATGATCATGATCAGCGCCTTGGTCTGCAACAGCCAGCCGATGATGCTGGCTTCGCCGGGCTGCCATTTGAGGATTTTGCCGGCCGCCTGAACGCCGATCAGCTTGCCGCTGACCGAGGCGACCAGCAGCAGGCCGGCGGCAAGGAATACCGCAGCGCCACCGACATCCCAGTTGGTGCGCAGGCCGGTGGACAGGAAGAAAACCGGCATGATGACGAGCAGTACATGGTGGCGCAGCAGGTCCATCTTTTCCTGATCGAACCAGTCAGCCTCCATGCTTGCCCCGGCGAGGAAGGCGCCGACCATGAAATGCAGCCCGGCCCAGTCGGCGCCGAAGGACACCGCAGCCAGCCAGATCAGTGCCACGTACCAGCGGTCGCGCTCGAGCAGCCGAACCATCAGTTTGTGGAAGAGCCAGGCGGCGATGGCAAAGGCAACGAGGAAAGTAGCCTGGCGGCCGATGCGTTCCCAATCCATCAGGATCAGGGCCAGCACGCCCCAGATGGCGATGTCGTCGAGGCTGGCGTAGCGCAGGATGCGCTGGCCGATCGGCTGGCGCAGCACCTCCAGCTTTTCCATCAGCAAAATGAGAATAGGCAGGGCGGTCACCGCGCAGGCCATGCCGACGCCAACGACAAACTGCCAGGTCAGTGCCTTCGGCCCCATCCAGCCGTCAACCGTCAGCATCAGCCCGGCGGCGGCGCAGCCAAAGAGCAATGGCGTACCGAGCGCCAGGCCGGCGGTGATGCCGCTCTCCCGGCGATGCGCCCAGGCTTTTTTGAGGTCGAGTTCGACGCCGGCAATCATCACGAACAGCATCACCGCCCACCAGGCGATGCCGTTCAGCGACTGAACGACGGCCGGGTTGAAGACGAACTGGTAGTACTCGGGGAACACTCGGCCAAGGATGCCCGGCCCGAGCAGGATGCCGGTGATGATCTGGACGACGACCAGCGGTGCGTAATAGTCGGTCCTGCCGAGCCGCCAGATCAGCCAGGGCACCGTGAAGATGATCGTCATCGCGATCAGGAAAATTTCGGTCGTGTTCATGATTCGTTCAATGGCGGGCGGCAGCCGCCGCCTGGCGGTGATAGATGGCAGCCAGCAGATCGGTTTGGGTCAGAACGCCGGCCAGCCGCTGGTTCTCGTCAAGCACCGGGACAATCACCGGATGCTCGGCTGAGGCAAGCAAGGCAGCGATTTCACCGAGCGGCGTGGTCGTCTGCACCTGGGCAAAGCGGTGGCTCATGATCTGGCCAACCACCTCGGGTTTGTCCGAATAAGCGGAAGGTGTCGCCCGCAACAGGCGACGGATGTTCTCACCGATACCCTGGGCGCCATCCGGCTCGACGTGGCGCAGGAAATTTTCCAGCGTCAGCACGCCGATCACCCGATGACTGCGGTCGACCACCGGCAGGCCATGCAAATGATGGGTCTGCATCAATCCCCAGGCCTCGTTCAGCTCGGTAGCAAACTCGACGCTGAGCGCCGGCGCCGACATGATCTCGCCGCAGATTCGTCGCTCATGGCGCTGATGGGCGTGGGTCGTCGCCAGATCGTAGATGCTGACCAGATCGTCCTCGCTGATGTCGAGGTAAGTATCGAGCCGCTCCAAGGCATGCTGAATGTCTTCGTGGCGGATGCTTCGGCGCACCGGACGGTCCTTTTTGGCGACCTGCGTCGGCGGCAGGCATTGCGGATAACGTCGGCCGGGAATCAGGTTATTGACCACCAGTACCGCCATCAGCGCCGCCCCGACGTTGAGCAGGGCAGTCAGCAAGGAGGTGGACTGCTGCTGGGCACTCAGTGCGAACACAACCGCCATGGCGCCGCCCGGCGGGTGAATGCAGCGCAGCCAGGCGGTCAGCCAGATCGCCAGGCCGAGCGCGACGCCGACGGCGAGAAAGGTCGGGGTGATCCACAGGCCGCAAAAATGGCCGATCAGCGCCGAGATGAACAAGCCCCCGGCCAGCGACCACGGCTGAGCCAGCGGGCTATGCGGCAGGGCAAAGAGAATGACCGAACTGGCTCCGAGCGGCGCCAAGAGATAGCTGATTCCGGGCCCGGCCGGCAACACCGTGAGAATGCCCTGCATCAACAAAATGCCGAGCAGACCCGCCAGCGCACTCAGCCAGCGCTCACGCGGCGACAGCGGCGCCGCGTCGGCAATCAGGTAACGCAGGGCAAACTGGCGCAGGGCGTGCATGGTCTGGCCTATCAGGCGGTCAGGTAACGGAGCAGCAACATTGGCAGGCGGAGCACGAAGCCGATGAACAGCCGGGTATGCATCCAGGTCAGCAGTGTGTTGTCACGCAGGTATTTGAAATGCGAAACGCCGCCTTCGTCGGCCCGGAAATAACGGACCGGGGCATCGATATTGACCGGCTTGACGCCAGCCCAGCACAGGCGAACCACGGCTTCGGGGTCAAAATCGAAGCGGCGCATGAAGCGGGTGGCGCGCATGATCTTGATCAGCGGCATGATCGGATAGACGCGGAAACCGTACAGCGAGTCGCCGATGCCCATCCACAGCGTTTCCAGGTTGGCCCAGCCGTTCGACACCTTGCGACCATTGACGCGCAACGCCGGCGCATCGGCATCGAAGACCGGCTTGCCGAGCACCATCGTTGCCGGCTGCGCCTGAGAGGCGGCCATGAAAGCCGGGATCAGGTCAGCCGGGTGCTGGCCATCCGAATCCATGGTCAGGGCGTGGGTGTAGCCCGCAGCGCCGGCCTGCATGATGCCTTCAAGCACAGCCGCACCCTTGCCCCGGTTTTCCGGCAGGACGATGACCTTCAAACCCTCATCGCTCGCCGCCAGTGCCTGCAGCTTTTCGGCGCTGCCATCCGTGCTGCCATCGACCACCACCCAGACCGGCGTCCATTGGGCGCGGGCGGAGCGCACGGTGTCGAGTAGCTTGGGGCCGGGGTTATAGCTGGGGATCAGGACGAGATGGGTCGTTGAAGCGGCGGACATGGTGAAATGGGTTCAGATAGCAAACGCTGCAGTCGACGGAGATGCCTGGCCTAATTCCGCACGGAAGTAGGCTTCAAGCTCAGCGGTGAAGGCCTGGAGATTGGCCGGTGGCGGAAAGCGGCGGCCGAGGCGGATGCGGCAACGCAAGGGCAGGGAAGGGCGACGGAATAGTGGCCAGGCCTTGCCGAGATAGGGCGTCGAGAACTCGATCAGCAGCGTCTGCACCGGCGTCTTGCTCCGCCCGGCAATCAGCCCGACACTCGGCGAGCATGCCTCGATCGGGAAATTCAGGGTGCGGGAGCCTTCGGGAAAGATGACCAGATGAGCCCCTTGTTGAAGTTCGTCGCGTGAACTGAGGATCATCTCCAGCGCCGCATCATTGCGGATGTAACGAGCCAGCCGGGCAGCCGCGCCGAACAGCAGGTTATCCATCAGCGAGGCCTTCATCACGCAGACGGCGTTGGGCAGCCGGGAAACGATCATCACCGCATCGAGCAGGGACGGGTGGTTGGCCGCGACCACGAGCGGCCCTTTGTCGCGCAGCTGATCGATTTCACGCAGGTCGAAGCGACAGGCGCAGAACAGCGAAAGCAGGTGCAGATAGAACCGGAAACCCAAGGAAATCATGGTCCGCCCCAAAGGCTGACCGAGGCGCCGGGGCAGCAGGGGGTTCAGAATCAGCGCACAGGGCAGCCAGAGCAGACAAAGCAGCGCCAGCAGGCCGAGTCCGAGCACCATGGCGACGTACTCGTAGGCTATCCACAAGGGATTGCCTGCGCTGCTGCGATCAGTCATCGACCTTCACGCGCGTCGACGATTCTCCAAGTATCCAGGTAATGGCGATGCCGCCGGCGACATAATTTTTCTGGCGGACCAGCGGGCTATCCTCGAACGTCGAACCGCTCAGGTTGTCGTAGCGGACGAAGCCACCCACCCAGTATTTCGGGAAGCGCTTGGACAGGGCGACCAGATACTGCATGCCGGCATAGCCGGACTTCGCTTCGTAAGCCGGGCGATCGGCGGTCGCGTATTGCGGCGCCACCGAGTAGTAGTAGGCGTGCTGGCGCTTGTCACCGAACAACGGGCCGGCCAGCATGCCGAGGTTCCAGCCGCCCATGCCCGGTATGTCGGTGATGTCCATATTCAGCTTGGGGTGGAAAACCCAGCCGATGTCCTTGGGGCTTCCCTCAACGGTGAAGGCCGTGCGCAGGGGCAGCAATAGCTTGACGAAGCGGGCCCGGTTCTCGGAGCGCCAGAAGGTGACATCCATCTGCGGCCCGATCTCGAACGTCGCCTCAAGATCCGGCATGCCGCTACGGGCCCGGATGTCGTCACTGCTGCCCGGTGGCGAGAGCGCCATGCTGACGGTCAGGTCGACACGATCCGAATCGAAGAAGCTGCCGCGGATGCCATGCCGGTCAGCTTTCAGGAAATCGCCGTGGTAAGTGAAATGCGGCACCGGCATCATGAAATTATTGGTCTGGTCCGAACCGCGATAGGACGGAAAGCTGAAAGCCGCGGCGCCGGCGCCGATTTCCCACAGCGGCTTGTCTTCAGCGGCCAGGGCACCCGAAACGAACGACGCCAGGCTCAATGCGGTCAGCGCACCTGTCCAGAATTTGTTCGAATTGGCCATCAACGACTCCCCAGGGTATGCGAGGCCATCGCCTCGATTTCGAGCAACAAATCCTGTCGGCAGATATCTGCCTGCAAATAGACGACTTCCGCCTGGCCGATCAACGACACCAAGGTCTCCCGAATAAGCGGGAAGTCCCCGGCCTGGCGAACGTAAACACGGTAGGAAAGCTCTCCCAGCCCGAACCCTCCCGACCGACACTGCCGGTTGCCTTCAGCCAGCACAGCGGCGACATTGGCCATCGCTTCGTGGCACTGCCCGGCGACATCGCCCGGATGCACCGTCTGGTGGCCGACAATGCTGGCCGTGCCGGATATGAACAGCAGTTCCTGTCCCGGCAAATAGGCGAGGGCGGCGCGCGAGAAAGTCGGGCTACGCGGGCCGTAATCGGCCGGATAGTTGTAGGCGCTGACCTGACGGGGGTTTTCAACCGGCACCGCCGGCGCCTCACCGGCCATGAAGGCAATGCTCAGCGCCCCGCCGACCAGCCCGATCGCGCAAGCGGCCGGCACATTGCCGGTAGCACCGCGATGGCATTCGAGGAAAGCATCCTGCCGGCCAACGTTGAACTGCCGGTAGCGCTCCAGCCCCTGGGTTTCCAGATTGATTTCCGCCAGGTAATTCCAGACTCGCCACAGATGCGGCACCTGCTCGGCATCCAGCAGTCGGAAGATACGGCGATAGGCTTCCTCACTGGCCGCCTGCAGCGATGAACACTTGGGCGATCCCTTGAAATCCGCCTCGTCCAGCTCGATCACGCCAAACAGCAGGCCACCGGCCTTGCGCCAGACGATCTCTTCGCAATGCCCGGCCTTGATCGGCCCATCGATCCGCCAGGTCTCATGGACGACCGTCGAGGTCGCCCCAAGCAAGGGGGCAAAAATGCGTTGCACTGGCCAGGCCGGAATAGCGCCGTTAGGCGGTTCGCCAAGCAGGGCACCACCGAGTTCGCTGCCGGTTTCACGTGAAACCGTGGCGGGCGAGGAAATGAACTGAAGCGTCACTATGCGTTATAAACGACCGCGTCGTCGACCTTGCGAATGTTGAATTTGCGGCGTTTCCAGCCCATGAAGGCCTTCCTCGGCTGCATGATGTTGGCGATGTAATAGAGCATCTTGAAGGCAAAGATCGACGACCAGATCGGCGTCTTGCCGAAAATGTCACCGGCCAGCATCGACAGCACGGCTTCCTTGGTCCGGAACAGGTTACGCGGCCCCATGAAGAATTCGCGCATGATCGGGTTGGTTACCCGGTAGATGAACCACGAGAATTCCTTCGGCCCATGCTTCATCAGCGCATCGAATTTCTTCAGCGCAGCCGGCGCCTTGGCCGGCGCTTTCAGGCAGGTATCGATCGCCTCGGCGGCAATGACGCCACTGTTCATGGCGAGCAGCACGCCGGACGAGAACACCGGATCGATGAAGGCGTAGGCGTCGCCGAGCATCACGTAGTTGTTGCCGTGGTTGCGCTCGGAAACGTAGGAGAAATTGCCGGTGGCCTCGATTTCATTGACCAGCTTGGCATCCATCAGGCGCTCGGTCAGCTTCGGACACTGGGCAAAACCATCGCGCAGGAACTGCTCAAGGCTGCGCTCGCCCTTGGTCTTCATGTAGTACGGCCAGGTCACCATGCCGATACTGGTCACATCGTTCTGCATTGGAATGAACCAGAACCAGCCGTGCTCGAACCAGAAAATGGTGATGTTGCCCTCGGCGACACCCTCGTGGCGTTTGCAGCCGGTGAAGTGACCATAAATCGCCGAACTGTTGTGCTTGGGATTGCGGTGCTTGATCTGGAAGCGGTTGGCCAGGAAGGTATCGCGACCGGAAGCATCGACGACGAAGCGGGCCTGCCATTCGGTTTCACGGCCATCATCATGTACGGCTCGGATGGCTGCGCTGTTGTCGGGCAGGAAATCGACCGCCTTGGCCTTGCAGCCTTCGTGGACCTCGACGCCCTTCTTTTCGGCATTGCGGATCAGGATCGTATCGAACTGGTCGCGCTTGACCTGATAGGCGTGGGGCATGGACTTGTCCCAGGCTTCGGCAAAAGTGAAAACCGACGACATTTCGTGGTGCGGCGAGACGAACTCGGCGCCCGGTTTATGCATGCCGATCGCTTTGACTTCCTCGGCAATACCCATGCGCTCGAACAGCGGCAGGTTGGCCGGAAGCAGCGATTCGCCGATATGAAAACGCGGATGGTGCGCCTTTTCCAGCATCACCACCTTGTAACCCTTCTCGGCCAGCATCGGCGCCACGGTACAACCGGCCGGCCCGCCACCAATCACCAGTACGTCGCATTGACGACGCTCCACACCCTGCCCCTGCTGTTCCATCTTTGCGACCCTTTATCCGTTCTCTGTGGCGGCAATCAGTATTTTTATTTGCCCTTGTAGGTCATATAGCCGACGGTTTCGGAGTGTCCATCGATCTTGCTGACCGTTCCGCCCTTGGTCCAATAAACATAATACGGGCCGAAGCTCGACCACCAGTAACGCCAGTACGGGCCATCCAGGCGCTGATTCTCGTTGGTCTGCGGATGGCCGACCGAGATGATGACCTGTTCCTTGGTCATCCCCTTCATCAACTGCCCCTTGGCAATCGCGTTGCGCACAGCCGGGGAGTATCTGGCGATCTTGGCTTTCGGATCATCAAGCACGACCAGCTTGTTCACCCACTGCTCGGTTTTCTCTTCGGCCCGACCATAGTCGTGCCCAAGGCGCATTGGTTTGCCATCAATCTCGACGTAGGCGCGGTAGCCGTCGATCTTCAGCACCTTGATCGGTGTTCCGGCCGCGATAAACGGCAACTGGGCGAGGTTGGAGTCGCTGATCCAGTCGCTGGAATAGTGCAGATTGCAGCAGGCGTAGCCATTGCGGATGCCGGTTTCCTTCCTGACCTCGGCTGCCGGCTTGCCTTCTTCCGGCTTGGTGTCCGTTCCCTTGCAGGCAGACAGCATGGCCAGGGCACAGAAAGCAGCGGCCAATACTGAAAAGTGGCTAAAAACAATTTTTTCCTTCATGACCGGTTTACCTTTTTGCCCGCAACGAAAGACCGGCGATTATACCGCCGGCTGGACGGCTGGCGGCGGGCAACAGGTGCTACCTTCATACACCACCGGAATAATGGCTTTCATCGCTTCACGCCGTGTCATCTTGACCGGTGACATCGAGACGATGTTGTCGATCTGCAGATCGGTGGACAACTGTGGTTTCAGGCCAACGGGCTGACGCGGATGCAGCGCAAATTCGCGCTTGGCCTTTTCCAGCTGTTCCTTGTTGGAACTGAAATAACGGGCCGCCGCTATCGTTTCGGGCAAATGTTTCAGAATATGCCACAGGCTCCAGCGGTGAGCCCACAAGCGCTTGGCAAAGCGCCGGCGATAGCCCTTGCTGTCGTAGAAGCGTTTGACGTGCCAGTTGTACAAGGCGTCCATTTCCTCGCGTGACTTGAAGCCATGGGGCAGGAAAACAAAATTGAGGCAGTTCATCAGACGCCAGTCTTCAATGAAACTCCCCGACACTTCCGAGGCACATTCATCCCAGATCGGCGCCCCATGCAGCGGGCTGAACTTGGTCATGTTCATTTCATCGAGGTCGAGCGAGAGGACGAAATCGCTGGTCACCTTGACTGTTTCTGGCGTTTCTCCCGGCATGCCGAAAATGAACAAACCCTTGGCCCGCATTCCTGCGGCGTGGATCTGGCGCACCGTTTCACGCACGGCTTCCAGTGTCACCCCGGCCTTGTGGCGCTCCATCATCATCGGATCAGCCGATTCGATGCCCATCGAGACCATCAGCACTCCGGCCTGCTTCAGCTTGGCCAACATCTCGTCGGAGGTGTGGCCAGTACGGATCGCACAGTTCCACTGGATACCCAGCGGCTTTTCGATCAGCAGCTCGCATAACTCGAACACACGCTGCTTCTTGGCCGTGAACAGGTCGTCGTACATGTTGATGTGATAAACGCCGAACTTGTCCCGCAGGTACTTCATGTGATCGTAGGTGTATTGCGCCGAATTGGTCTTGTACAAGCGCTCGAATACCGTGCGGTCGCAGAAGGAGCAGGTGTAGGGACAGCCGCGCGAGGTGATCATCGTCGCGCCGTAACGCTTTTCGTAGGCAAACAAGGGCAGATGATAGGCGTGCGGGAAGCCGGCCAACTTCTCGTAAGCCGGGAAGGGCAGTTCGTCGAGATCGAGAATGCGATCACGACGTGGATTGACGACAATTTTCCCCTGTTCGTTGCGCCAGACCAGGTTGCCAATCCCGCTCAAGGGCTTGCCGTCAGCCAGATCGAGAAATGAGCCTTCGCCTTCGCCGATCACCAGATAATCGATTTCCGGAAAGTGTTCGAGAATCGGCGCGCCGAGCGACGAGACATGCACATTGCCGAAGACAATCTTGATCTCCGGCCGGCGCTCGCGAATATAGGCGGCAATCTCGAAGGCATCCATGAAGCCGGAAGTCGTCGCCGAAAAACCGACCATTTCCGGATCGGTCGCCAGCACGATTTCGGCATTCTCGGCAATTGTCGGCGGCGCATAGGGCCCCAGACAGTCATGCAATTGAACGCTATGCCCAAATTTTTCCAGCCAGGAAGCCAGCTGCATGATGCCAATCGGCGGCATGCGGTTGGCCAGCACCGAAAAATCCGGCTGACCAGGGACAAAATTGAAACCAGCAGGGTGAACGAGCGTGACGCGCATGGAACTTCCTCGGACTAAGTGGCTGGATTTTATTAGAAAAAACCATTCCGCTTCGGTTCCGGAAAAAGTATTACCAGGCCGCTAAGGTATCCCAGGCAAATTTGACGATCAGCACCCCAAGCATGACCAGAAACACCTTCCGGATAAAACCACTGCCATGCTTCAAGGCCAGCCAGGTACCGGCCATCGATCCACTGACATTGGCCACGGCCATGGCGGCGGCAAGTAGCGGCAGCACATATCCGTTAGGCAGAAAATAGGAAAGCGCCGCCAGATTGGTCGCCACATTGACCACCTTGGCACTGGCTGAGGCGTGCAGAAAATCGAAACCAAAGAAACGAACGAACAGGAAGATCAGGAAACTGCCCGTACCCGGTCCGAAAAAACCATCATAAAACCCGATAACGCCACCAAGCAATGTGGCGTAGATCAGTTCGCGATGACCACCATGCGCCGGTACATGCGATTGCCCGAAATCCTTTTTCTTCAGCGTGTAAACCGCTGCAAAGATCAACAGGAACAGAATCAGTGGTCTTACCGATTCCTTGGGCAACCAGGCGACGACAGCAGCCCCGATGTAGGCGAAAAAAAACGCCGAACTGGCAGCTGGCAAGATGGTTCGCCACGGCATGGCGACTTGCCGCGCATAGCGCCACGTTGCATTGGCGGTTCCGACAACGCTGGCTGATTTGTTGGTTCCGAACAGGGTTGCTGCCGATTCGCCTGGATATGCCGCAAACAGGGCAGGAATCTGGATCAAGCCACCGCCACCGACCACTGAATCAACCGCTCCGGCCAGAAAAGCGGCCACAACCAACGTCAGCAGCACCGGATCCAAAACCTCGATCATTTGTCAGATGCCAATGTTGGGCAGGTTAAAGCTGAACAGTATTGAGCAGTTTTCATGGTTGGAACGCCCAAGTACTTGATCCGGAATTCGGGGAACGTTGTTGTCTACAGGTTTTAATAATAACTATATGTAAACCTACTACTTAGAATAACTCAGCAACAACTCTGTGGATAAGTTAAATTTAACTTTTAAAATCAAAATACTAATGAATTAAAATCAGCGTCGACAACCCACTGAATAGCCTGTGGATGAATTCCGGATTGTTTTGCAGTTTCTGAAAAAGAGAGAGTTGCCCACAATCGGCGGACAGCTTGTGCACAGGGTTATGGACAGGCTATAAACGCCTATTTTCCGATACAGAATCGGCTGAAAATGACGCCGAGCAGATCGTCAGCAGTGAATTCGCCGGTGATTTCGCCAAGAGACTGCTGGGTAAGGCGCAGTTCCTCGGCAAAGAGTTCCAGTGCCGGCATGGCACCCTCGACGACGTTTCGAGCCGCAGCGAGGTGCTCCTGTGCATTGGCCAGTGCCCTCAGGTGTCGCTCACGGGCAATGAAAACATCCTCAGCCTGATGCCAGCCGGCAATGCGCAACAATTCCTGCCTGAGCAGTTCAATGCCTTGATTGGCTTTGGCGGAGAGGGAAATGGCGATGCCATCAGCCTCGTCGTGGCGTTCGGCTTCACGCCCGGCCAGATCGATCTTGTTATAAACGGTGATGCGCTGCAGGCGCTCGGGCAGACGAGCCAGTATCTCTCGATCTGCCTCGCCAACGCCGGTTCGGGCGTCGACCAGCAGCAGGACGACATCGGAACGTTCGATCTCTTTCCAACTGCGTTCAATACCGATTTTCTCGACTTCATCATCCGTCTCGCGCAAGCCAGCGGTATCGATGATATGCAGCGGAATGCCTTCGATCTGAATGGTCGACCGCAGGGCATCGCGGGTCGTGCCGGCAATGGGTGTAACAATGGCCAGATCATCGCCGGCCAGCCGGTTTAGCAGTGATGACTTGCCGACGTTCGGTTGCCCGGCCAGCACGACATGGAGACCGGATTGCAGCAGTTTTCCTTGGCCAGCCCGGTCGAAAATCTCGGCCAGCTTCAGTTGCAGCCGTTCGAGACGGCCGAAGGCATTGGCTGCTTTCAGAAAATCGATGTCCTCTTCCGGGAAATCCAGCGTGGCTTCAACCAGCATGCGCAGGTTGATCAGTTCGTCATTCAGTTCGCCAATCGCCCTTGAGAACTCGCCCTGCAAGGAACGCACGGCCGAACGGGCAGCGCTGGCGGTTGCCGCATCGATCAGGTCGGCGACAGCCTCGGCCTGGGCCAGGTCCATCTTGCCGTTGAGAAAGGCGCGGCGGCTGAATTCACCGGGTTCGGCCAGTCTGGCTCCCAAATCCAGGCAACGGGCAAGCAGCATCTGCATGACCACCGGACCACCGTGGCCCTGCAGCTCAAGCACGTCCTCGCCGGTAAAGGACTGCGGATTCGGAAAATAGAGGAGCAAACCCGTGTCGATGGTGCTGCCATCGGTCGCCTTGAAATCAGCCAGCGAGGCATAGCGCGGCTTCGGTGTTTTTTCGGTCAGCGCAAAAGCAAAGGGCAGCAAATTGCTGCCCGAGATGCGGATCACGCCGACACCGCCACGGCCTGGGGCCGTAGCGATGGCAGCAATGGTGTCGGATTTCACACGTCAGGCCTTGGCGTCGTTCGCTGCCTTGCCACCGGCATCGATCAAGCGGGTGATCTGCCACTGCTGGGCAATGGAGAGGACGTTGTTGACCACCCAGTAAAGCACCAGACCGGCCGGGAACCAGAAGAACATGAAGCCGAAGATCAGCGGCATCATCATCATGACCTTGGCCTGGATCGGGTCCGGCGGGGTCGGGTTCAGCTTGGTCTGGACAAACATCGAAACCATCATGATGACCGGCAGGATGTAGTACGGGTCAGCCGATGCCAAATCCTTGATCCACAGGATCCACGGTGCACCGCGCATTTCAACGGCACCGAGCAGCACCCAGTAGAGCGCGATGAAGACCGGAATCTGGACCAGGATCGGCAGGCAGCCGCCGAGCGGATTGACCTTCTCGGTCTGGTACAGCTTCATCATTTCCTGGTTCATGCGCTGCTTGTCGTCGCCAAAACGCTCCTTCAACTGAGTCAGGCGCGGGGTCAGCACCTTCATCTTGGCCATCGAGCGGTAGGAAGCGGCAGAAAGCGGGAAGAAGATGGCCTTGATGATGATGGTCAGCACGACAATCGCCCAGCCCCAGTTACCAACCAGCTTGTGTATGGCTTCCAGTGCCCAGAAGATCGGTGCGGCAACGACAGTCAGCCAACCGTAGTCAACAACCAAGTCAAGACCGGAAGCAACCTGCTTGAGTGCCGACTGCAGCTGCGGGCCGGCATACAAGCCGACAGAAGTCTCGCCCTTGGCACCCGGCGCTATTTCAGCGATCGGTACGATCACGCCGGCCTGGAACACATTGCTGCCTTCCACCTTGCGCATGTAGAACTCGCGCTGGGTCTTGTCTGCAGGTACCCAAGCCGAGACGAAATAGTGCTGAACCATGGCCAGCCAGCCGTTGTCAGCCGTCTTGGTGAATTTGGCCTTGTTGTCGGCGATGCTGCTGAAATCGATCTTCTGATACTTTTCGGCATCGGTGAATACCGCCGGACCGGTAAAGGTCGAAACCATCGCGGTCTCGCCGGCCGGTGCAGCATCGTCGCGCTGCAACTGGAAGTAGGCGTGCGGGGCAATGGCCTTGTCGCTGCCGTTGGCAACTTCCCAGGCAACGTCAATCAGGTAGGAGCCACGCTTGAAGGTCAGTATCTTGGCAACCTTGATACCGTTCTGTTCGGTCGATTCAAGGCGAACCTTCAGTTCGTTGGCACCATCAGCCAGTGCTGTTGCCCCGTTGACGTGCTTGAAGTTTGCACGGTGAGTCGGCAAGCCTTCGCCGATCAGGCCAGCCTGAGCCATATAACGATGCTTGGCATCGAATAGGTCGAAATTCTTCAGGTTATTGTCGTGCTCTTTGTAGTTGAGCAGTTCGAGACTGACCAGATCGCCACCCTGGGCAGAAATAGTCGCCTTCAGCAGATCGGTAGTGATCGTGAATGTCTCGGCGGTAGACGCCGGTGCGACCACCGATGGTGCTCCCGGTGCAGCCTTGGCTTGCAGTGCGGCAGAAGGGGTTGGTGCCGTACCTGCAACCTGGGCGGCGGCTACAGCATCTGCGGGCTTCGGCTGGTTGTACTTCTGCCAGTTTTCCCACAGCATGAAGCTGGAGAACGTGAAGATCAAAACCAGTATCAGGCGTCGAGTATCCATAACTGCCTACAAAAAAATTCTTGATTCAGGGTACAGGATCATACCCGCCGGGATGCCATGGGTGACAGCGACAGACGCGCTTGACGCCCAGCCAGCCACCCCGGAAGGCACCATGTTTTTGTACTGCTTCCACCGTATATTCCGAGCAGCTTGGAACATAACGGCAGCTACGCCCGAGAAACGGGCTGATCGCATACTGATAACCGCGAACCAGCGCGATCAACAAGTATTTCATTGTCCATCCCGCTTGTTGCGTGGTCGTTGCAGCTTGTCCAGCAGGGCTACGAAATCATCGGCTACTTGCTTGCGGTCGAGCGGTGCCGGCTTGTTTGCAAGCCTGACGACCAGATCGACCGGCGGCAAGGCAGCCCGGCGCAACCGGAACTGCTCGCGGACGATACGTTTGACCAGATTGCGGTCGACCGCTCGCTTGAGCAGCTTCTTGCCGACCACCAAGCCAAGTCGTGCCTCGGTGTTACTTTCGGGGCGCGGCTGATAATGCAGCATCAGCAACTTGCCTCGAATTGCCTTCCTGAAACCAAAAACGGATGAGAACTCATCCGTTTTTGTCAGGCGATAGCGTCGGGCGAAGGTTTGTTCCACCTCGCCGAACGTCCGGTTTATACGGCCAGACGTGTGCGACCCTTGGCGCGGCGAGCAGCAATGACTGCACGGCCACCCTTGGTGCGCATACGAACCAGGAAGCCATGGGTGCGCTTGCGGCGCACGACCGACGGTTGATACGTGCGTTTCATGTTGTAATCCCTTGATGTGCGAAGAAAAACGCGTGATTACACCCTGTTTGATGGTGTTCTGTCAAGATCAATTATTTGACAAAGCTGTGGATAACTTTTCGGTAGGGGGGTAGAATCGTGCCTTCGCCGGCCTCTGAACGGTCGCCGAAATATTCAAAATATACCAATTAAATCAAGTATCTAATAACCGCCATCGAAATCAATAGCGAATGCGCGGGGAGGAGTGTTGTCGTCG